>PLSV01000342.1:12141-16942 GCA_003165235.1 Syntrophobacteraceae bacterium | reverse complement strand
GTCCATTTAATTTGAAATCCAACACCCACAATCTTTGATTTGACATGCGTAACCTTCGAGGTTACGATAGAAAAAGCGTGACCAACAGGTGATGGGGAAAGCCAACAGATGATAAAAACGTTCGCCCACAAGGGACTGGAGGATTTTTTCTACGATGGCGGCAAAAAAGGGATTCAACCCAGGCATGCACAGAAGATGGGCGACATACTGGATTTGCTCGACGCCGCTGTAAGGGTCGAAGATATGAGTTTTCCGGGATCGGGCCTGCACCAACTGAAAGGAGACCGGAAAGGCGAGTGGGTGGTGAAGGTATCGGGAAACTGGCGCATTACCTTCAAGTTCTCCGAAGGCCATGCTTTCGACGTAGATCTTGAAGACTACCACTGAGGAGGGTTGCTCGTGAGAACAAGAAATATAGCACCTGGTCATCCCGGCATGATTTTAAAAAGACTTTACCTGGACAGTCTGAAGATCTCCAACTCGCAGCTTGCCGGGTGTATTGGCGTATCCAGGAAGACCATTTCAAAGATCGTTAACGGAAGGGGGGCTATCACCCCGGAGATGGCGTTGCGGCTGTCTCGCGCCTTCAATACGAGCCCGGAGCTTTGGCTCAACATGCAGGTATCTTACGACCTGTGGCAGGCAAGCCATAGCTCCACTGATTGGCAGAACGTTAAGGCGATTAACGCTGAAACCGCAATGTGCGAGACGAGGACTGAGGACTGAGGAGGAAGAGTGATGAATGAAGAATGATGAATGATGAGTGATGAATGATGAGTGAAGCGGGGAGCGGGAATGTATCTTTTTGCTTTTTCTGCTCACTGCTCACTGTCTTTATCCGGCATAGTCGGGCCTTCCAATTCTGCTGCATTCTTTAAACGCTTTCGCCAGTAGAAAGGTCGGCGCTTCTGGTGAGCGAACGCTACGATTCGTATTCGTTCCGGATAAACAGCGTATATCAGACGGTAAGGGAACCGTTATAAGGCCTTCCGTAGTACTCGCCTTCCGATCCTCCTGGAAGCCTCCGGATTTGTCAAAATCTGCTCAAGTGCTCGCTCCACCTCTCCGATCAATTCCAAACCCAATCCCGGCTCGCGCCACTCGTAGTACCGCGCCGCCTCGTTGACCTCCGCATCGGCATCAGGATGCAATCTAATCAGCTTCACGAGATGGCTACCCGCGCTCGGCGAAGCGCCTCTTCAGCAGGTATGTCGGTTACCAACCCTTGCTCCAACTCATCCAGGCGGAGTTCAGCCTCTTCAACCCACAACGCCTCGACCTCTGCTTCGGACAACTCGTCAAGGGTCTCGACTATCCACTTTGCCAACTCAGCGCGCTCCTTCAAATCCAACTTCTTGATCTCAGCCTCGATTTCTTTGAGACTCATATGATTCTGCCTCGCTGTTCATGGTTGCCTCAAAATACATTGATGCTCATTTTAATGCAAAATCTCAAAAAGAGTGCTGATCGAGTCTTCGTTATGGATGCTGCGGATGGCCTGGGCGAAAAGCCGCGCCGCCGTTACGCAGGTGATTTTTCCGCTCCTGATCACTTCGTCCCTTAGCGGCATGGTGTCCGTAACGATCAGGCTTTCCAGGGCGCTGTTGCTGATACGCTCGACAGCGGGTCCGGAAAGCACTGCGTGAGTCACACAGGCGAACACAGCCTTTGTGCCTCTTTCGAGCAGGGTCCTGGTAGCCTCCACGAGCGTCCCGGCAGTATCCACCATATCGTCCAGAATGACGGCCGTTTTGTCTTCCACCTCGCCGATGATGTTCATGGCTTCGGCCTTGTTGGGGTCTGTCCGGCGTTTATCGATCATCGCCAGCCCCGATTTGAGCAGCTTTGCGTAAGCCCGCGCGCGGGGCACCCCGCCCGCATCGGGTGAGACGATAACAAGATTCCGGTGAAAATGCTCCTTGATGAAGGGCAGCAGAATGGGAGATGCATAGAGGTTATCGACCGGCACGTTGAAAAAACCCTGAATCTGCCCGGCATGAAGGTCCATAGTTACGATACGGTCCGCACCGACACGGGTGATAAGGTCCGCCACCAGGCGCGCCGTGATCGGGACCCGTGGTTTATTCTTCCTGTCCTGGCGCCCATAGCAATAATAGGGCATTACAGCGGTGATCCGGTGGGCTGAGGCTCGTTTGCACGCATCGATCATCAGCAGCAGCTCCATCAGGTTGTCGTTAACGGGAGCTGCTCCTGTCTGAATTATGAAAACATCGGCCCCTCTCACATTTTCGCCGATTTCCACTCTGATTTCCCCATCGCTGAATCTCCCGGCCAGTGACTTGCCAAGAGGGATTTCCAGCATTTCGCATATGCTTTTGGACAACTCGGGATTGCTGTTGCCGGCAAAGACCTTCATTCCGAAAACCGCCATGCTCACCACCTCGTCACATTGGTTAAATGCTGTCGATGTCATCTTCGGAGACGCAATATCCTTCATGACCCGGCCAGTATAGGAAGCGATGGCAGTGAGGACATTGCATAATGTCTTCATCGCGCTGGAGTTCTATAAATTTCTGAGGCGGTATGTTCATATGGCATACCTTACAAACGCCGTTCTCCACCGCTGAAACCGCTATCCCGGCCTGTTTCTGGAAAAGCAAATCGGTCTTCTTCAAAAGCTCCGGGGTCACTCGTTCACGCACGAGTTGGCGAATGCCTTCGAGCCGATCCAGCCGGCCTTTCAATTCTTCGCCTTCCCGCTCGAGTACGCTCTTGTCCTCATCGAGCTTGCGGCGCCTTTCGGCCAGATCCTTCTCCAGTTCAGCGACTTCACCACCAAGACGCTCGATCCTGTCCATAAGTTCGAGAACGCTGTCTTCACTTCTGGAGATATCCTTTTTGGTTTCATCGATCTCTTTGATGATCGCCTGGTATTCCTTATTTGTCTTCACTTCACCCTGGCGGGTCTTCTGCCGGCCCAAACGCGCCCGCAGATCCTCTATCTGCTGCTCGACCGAACGGTGCGTTTTCTTCGCGTTGTCGTACTCTTCTTTCTTTGAGAGATATTGTCCTTCAAAGTCTTCGAATTCTTTTTCCAGTTCGGCAATGCGGCGGGGGGATTCCTCGTAGCTTCGGATCAACTGGTTTTTCTTGTCCTCAACCTTCTGGTACTCAATCAGACACTTAAGTTGATCAAGCAATTCACCACCTCCTCATAAAGATACGGCGCAAAGATTGCTTCATTCGCGCGCCTTCTTTCTTAATCTATGTGCTCAGGCAATCACCTGGAACGGGTCTGCCTCCGATTTGCAAACAAAAACTTCTAACTCGGCGCCCTCAGATTTCGCCTTTGAGCGCAGAAAATCGCCAAAAGGTTGGAGGACCAGCTTCTCTGAGGCGAAATGCCCTATGTCGATGACCGCGAGTCCACTTTCCTCGGCAAATCTCGCATCGTGGTATTTTAAATCTCCGGTGACGAAAACCTCGGCCCCCGATGCAAGGGCCTTTTCCATCAGACTGCCTCCGCTGCCGGCGCAAACGGCGACCCTGGTTATCTGTTTTCGCAAATCCCCGGTAATCCGGATGACGGTTCCGCCAAGCACGCCGTTTAATCTCGCGGCAAGCGATTCGAGCGTAGTTTCGCGAGGCAGCAGACCAACAAGCCCAATCCCGAGGTATTGCTCGTCCCGGCAAAGAACCTCATCAGAGTCCAAAGGCCCAATAACATCCAGGCCAAGCAAAGCCTTGAGCTGGACGTTTGTCCCCTGGCGGGCGGCATCGAGATTGGTGTGGGCCGCTATTATGCTTATCCCGGAAAGCAGGGCCTGCATGATGATCGACCCCGGCCATGAATCGGTCCTTACGGAATTTATGGGCCTAAGGAGCAAAGGGTGGTGTGTAACGACACACTGAGATCCAAGCTCCTGAGCCTCCCTGAGCACGCAGGACGCCGGGTCCAAGGCGACAAGAACCCTGGTGACCGGGGATTCGGGATTCCCAACCTGAAGGCCGCAGTTGTCCCACGATTCAGCATAACGGAAAGGCGCCCAGGAATCGATCCACTGAAAAATGTCTTTTATCCGGACCATGACAGGCGCCCCTAAAATCCCCTCTGCCCGCCTTTAGAGAAGGGGGGAGAACTAAAACAAGAGGGGTGTTCCTGTTGGAACACCCCTCTTGTTTTATATTTGTCCAGCGGTTCCCGTATCCTGAAGACGCCGGGGATATTTCTATTGTTGATGAATCCTCCAAATAAGAAATACGCCATCTCCTGAATGACCCGCCTGTTACGATGTCACCTTCCTCGACTTACCTGGTGGGCCCACCTGGCCTCGAACCAGGGACCTGCCGGTTATGAGCCGGATGCTCTACCAAACTGAGCTATGGGCCCGTATTTAGAATAACCAAAAGTGAAGTATAATTTCCAGTGCCGAAAAGTGTCAAGCATAAACAACCCTCAGATGGGCTTTCCCGATATTACGAAACCGGCTGAGGGCTATGTTTCGATAAAACTCTTCAACTCCTTGCGGCGGCTGGGATGGCGAAGCTTGCGCAGGGCCTTGGCTTCTATCTGTCTGATGCGCTCTCTGGTAACCGTAAAATCCTGACCGACCTCTTCCAGGGTATGGTCCGCCTTTTCGCCGATTCCAAAGCGCATGCGGAGGACTTTTTCTTCCCTTGGAGTTAGGGTGGCCAGGGCCTTCCGGGTCTGTTCACTCAGGTTGAGATTTATTACCGCATCCACCGGGGAAGCCACCCGCTTGTCTTCGATAAAGTCGCCAAGATGGCTGTCTTCCTCTTCGCCTATCGGCGTCTCAAGGCTGATCGGCTCCTTGGCGAT
>PLSV01000342.1:0-12057 GCA_003165235.1 Syntrophobacteraceae bacterium | reverse complement strand
TTCATCAGGCCGATATTGCCTTCCTGTATCAGGTCCAGGAACTGAAGTCCGCGATTGGTGTATTTTTTGGCAATGCTTACTACGAGCCGCAGGTTGGCCTCGATCAACTCGCTCTTGGCCAGCTTGGCGCGAAGAGATCCATCTTTTACCCGGCCGAGCAGTTGCCTGAGAGACCTTGAATCCATTTTCGCTTCCCTTTCCAGGGACCCGATGCGCGCTCTGGCCTCTGAGGCCTTGACACGGAATTTGTCGTATTCTTCATTTGAGAATCCACAGGCAGCCGGCGGACCGTCTTTGGCTTCTTCAAAATCCTCCTGTTCGAAAGCCGGTCTTGGGTCATTCCTTTTCTTGCCCATGCGGTGCAGGCAGTCCCTTAGAGTTTTTTCGGCATTTTCGATAGCCACCAGGTGGCCGGTGAGCTTCTCGATAATATTGTCGATATGGCGGCGGCTGAGCTGGAGCCCTTTGAGAAGGTTTACTATCTGCTCCTTATTCTGCTGGACCTGGTTTTTCAGCTCGAATTCCTTTTCCGGCTCAACGCTTTCTCCGAGAAGAAGCGCCTGCATCGATTTATTCTCCTCGTCCAGACGCTGCACTTCATCGAGGATGGCAATGATGCGGTTTTTCTGAGCCACTTCTTCTTCCTCGGTGATCTCCTCCTCTACTTCGCGGATTACGTCATTTAGCCTGAAACCTTCACTCTGGAGCTTGTCTCTTAGGCCCATTATCTGCTTTATGCCTATGGAAGACTCCATGATGGCGTTAAATATCTCCCGCTCTCCGACCTCGATCCGTTTGGCTATTTCCACCTCTCCGTCGCGCGTAAGCAGGGAAACCTGCCCCATTTCCCGCAAATACATTTTTACCGGATCAGTTATACGGTTGGCCGAGTCAGCCTCAAGCTGGATTTCGTCTTCCTCTTCCGCTATGAGACTTTCCGCGTCGGGGACCGGCCCCCTCACCACCTGCACCTGCCTTTCGGAATCAACGATCTCGATATCCATTTCATCGAAAATCATCATCATGTCATCGAGCTTCTCCGCTGTTACGATATCCTCAGGGAGCGCTTCGTTAACTTCGTCCAGCGTCAGATAGCCCTTCTCCTTGCCCGCGGCAATCAACCGGTTCAGTTCCTCGAGATCCGGTTTGCCCGGCGCAGGATCGCGCCTCTGCTTGGCATCCTTTTCGGTCATCAGCTAGCTCCTAAACGTTATCGGGAAAATCACCAACGTTGGTTTTGGCACTAAGATTTCTAATTTTCCGGAGAATGTCCGTAATTTGAGCCCGGTCTCCCTTACTTTCGGCTTCCCGCAGGGATTGCTTCAATTCATTCTTCCTCATTTTTTCAATTCTCTTGAGCAAGGCCCCGAGCCAATCCTGCAGTTGAATTTCGGGCTCTTCGAGTTCATATGGTTCCATAACATATCGCGTGTAGAGTTCGTGCAAATCGGATTCCCGCAGCAGATCGTATAATGAAGAGGGGCTATGCTCCCGGGGGGTGCAAAAACCTGCCTGGCAAAGCAAGCCGGCCATTGCGGCCAGCTTCGATTCCTCAAAACACCCAAGCGCATCGGACTCGCGCACGCACTCGACCAGGGCCGGATAAGTGATCATAATCCTCACGATCCCTTCCTCCGGAGAGTTGATTTCAAGCGGTTTCCGGGAGTTGACCGATCCGGACCGTCTACGTCCCGGGTCCGGCCGCCCCCGTTTTTCGTGCAAAAGCTGCGCCTCAGACACTTCTGCGGTAATTGAAAACCGATCCGCTATGATACGCAGGTACTCAGATTTGAGAAGCGGCTGCCGCACATCCCGGAAAATGGGCTGAAGCTCCGAAAATATCCGGACTCTTTCAGCCGAACTTCCGTCCCAGGTCGAAACGGCTTTCCGAACCGCGTAGGTCCCAAGCTCCTCCCTTCGATCTATAAGACGCTCAAGCTCCGTCAAGCCAAATTTTTTCAAAAAGTCGTCCGGATCCAGTCCGTCCGGAAACCGGATGCAGCTAACGGAAAGCTCCTCTGATAAAAAGAAGGGCAGGGCGCGCAGCATGGCCTTCTCACCGGCATCGTCCCCATCGTATGCAAGCACCACCTCGTCGCACATCCTGGAGAGAAGTCGCACCTGCTGGCTGGTGAGGGCCGTCCCCAAGGTCGCCGCCACCCGGTAGAAGCCTTTTGCATGGAAGGCGAGCAAATCCATGTAGCCTTCCACGAGCAGCGCCTGTCTAACCTGACGGCAGGCCTGCCGCGCCGATGAATACTGGTAGAGCATTTTTCCCTTGTGGTACACGGGAGTTTCAGGACTGTTGAGGTATTTGGGCTCATTTTGCTCATCCTGAGACAGAATCCTCCCGCCAAAAGCTACGATTATGTCACGCTCATCTCTTATTGGAAAAATCAGCCGATTTCTGAAGCGATCGAAAAATTTGGAGGAATCATTGGAACTCCGGCTTAGAAGTCCGGCTTTTGCAGCCAGCAAAGGTTCGATTCCGTTCTTCTTCAAGTGTTCGAAAAGCCCGTCCCACCTTGGGGGCGCATATCCCAGCCTCTGTGATTCAACAACTTCGGCAGGCAACCCGCGCTTGTCTATATACTCCCGCGCCGCCTTGCCATCGGGGGCGAAATGAAGCCGGGCGTAAAAGAAATCCGCTGCGCACTCTATGGCGGCAAGGATCCGCCCGCGCTCCTCGATGTCGCCACGGGCTGCATGCTCTTTTTGAGGCAATGGAATATTGTAACGGTCAGCAAGATATTTAACGGCATCAGGGAACGCAAGGTTTTGATGTTTAGTTGCAAAGCTGAGGACATCGCCTCCGCTTTGGCACCCGAAGCAGTAGTAGAGCTGATTTTCCGCATCCACCTGGAATGAAGGGGTCTTTTCCTGGTGGAACGGGCACAGCCCGATGTGCCGGTTGCCCGACCGGCGCAGACGGACCGCCCGACCTATCACCTCGACAATATCCACTGCCTGCTTTACGAGACTGGCAATATCGGAATCAGTCACTCAGCAAGCCTTTCCGGGGTGAAGAAGGCAACGGCTAATGAAAATCAAAAGGTCAAAATTATGGATTTTTAGCCTCTGAGAGCTGCCAAATCAAGTATTTTTTTCTCCCTGCCTCGCCGGGCATGGAGACGGGCTGTAAGGCGTTCAACTTTTGTTACTGCAGGGTGGGCGCGGTTTCATCGCGCCCATCACGGTGGGCGACGCTCCGCTTTTGCCTACCCTAGGGATTATGCTAAATACATAATGTCACTTAAGATCAGCATCCAACCCGGGTAATACGCTCCGTCAGGCAAGCCTGCTCCGGACCAATTCGTTCACCATTTTGCCCTCAGCCCGGCCGGCAACTTTAGGCATGAGGATTTTCATCACACGCCCCATATCTTTGAGGGAAGCTGCGCCGGCTTCCGAAACAGCTTCGACGACCATTGTCTCCAGTTCTTGCAACGAAAGCTGCTGCGGAAGAAAATCCTGAAGCACCCGGATTTCATCTTCTTCTTTTGAGGCGAGATCCGGCCGCCCGCCTTTCCTGTACAGTTCGACCGAGTCATGCCGTTGCTTCACCAGGCTCGAGATCACCTGATGGATCTCGGTTTCGTCCGGCTGCCGCCTGATTTCTTTTTCTTTGACTTTCATTGAGGTGAGAAGCATCCGCAAAGCGTCTTTGGCAGTTTCATTTTTTTCCCGGATAGCGTTCTTCAGCGCTTCTTCTATCCTTGCGCGCAGTTCCATATTATACCTCACTTCCCGATATTTGCCGAACCCGATAGCCTGGCCCGCGCGATTGCTTCTCTGAGACTAAGCGTCCCTTCGTAAATTGCCCGGCCGGTTATTACTCCCAGCAGTCCAAGCGGAGCGAGTGGAAGAAGTCTTTCGATATCTTCAATGGTCGAGACCCCGCCCGAAGCGATGACAGGCGCCCCGGTCTGCTCGATTAAACGGCGCGTCGCTTCGAGGTTCACACCGGTCTGCATCCCGTCTCTATGAATATCCGTGTAAATGACCGCAGCAAGCGCGATATTTTTGAACCGCAGCACGAGAGACACCGCGTCGGTCCGAGTCGATTCTTTCCAGCCTTCCACTGCGACATAACCGTCTCTGGCGTCAAGTCCAAGGGCTATTCTGCCCGGATACCGCCCGCAGGCCTCCTCGAGCATCTCCGGCTGCCTGAGTGCCGCCGTACCCACAATTACCCTGGCTACCCCTGTCAAAAGGTATCCATCGACGTTTTCAAGGGTCCTTATGCCGCCTCCGACCTGGACCGGGATGGATACGGACTGAGCTATCCTTCGAATAATTAGATCGTTCACCGGACTTTTCGCGAATGCCCCGTCAAGGTCAACCAGGTGAAGCCACTCTGCGCCTTCGGCCTCCCAGTGCTTCGCCACCGCAACCGGATCCTTACCGTAGACCGTAGCGCGGTCCGGGTCTCCCTGCATGAGCCGGACACAAAGTCCTTCTTTCAGGTCAATGGCTGGGAAGATGATCACGATTAGCTCTTCGCTCCTACGAAAATTCGGAATAAATCCTCACCGGACTTGAGCTGAAAACCGGCTGCGTACGCCTCCTTTTCGCAATACCTGCCGCCCTTGCCCGATCCTGAATCGCCGGATTGCAGATCATCCACCAGCAAAAACGGAACCGGATCCGTCGAGTGCGTCCGGATCGATATAGGGGTAAAATGATCGGTTGCAACCAGCAGGTGTATCCTGCGAAATTTCCTTGCCCCCTCCACAATCGGTCCGACAATGCGCTTGTCGAAACACTCTATGGCTTGGATTTTCATTTCAAGGCTTCCCGCATGCGAACCTTCATCGGGCGCTTCAACGTGCAGGAAGACGAAATTGCCGCGCTTCAGCGCGGACAGCGCCGCCGCAACTTTGCCCTCATAATTGGTGTCGATATAGCCTGTTGCGCCTTCCACGTTCACGGCATCCAGTCCCGCATAAACACCAATGCCCTTTAGCAGGTCCACAGCGGAGATCATTGCCCCGCACAGTCCGAATCTGTCCAGCCCCGGCAGGGAGGGCGCTTTGCCCTGCCCCCACAGCCATACGGCGTTTGCTGGATTTTTTCCTGCCCTTTTCCTGCGGATGTTGACCGGGTGGTCCTCGAGCACCCGCGCCGCTTTTTCTGTAAAAGCTTGCAGAACCGTTTCAGAGGAGAAGGGATCATATTGTGCTACGGGCTGTCCGAGAATGTCATGGGGGGGAATCGTGCGGATGTCCGCCCGTCCACCTTTCCAGACGAGAAGTTGCCTGTAGCTCACGCCGGCGTATAGCTTCAGCGGAGAGCCGGAAACCGCGCTCTGAAGGCTAGCGACGATCTCGTGAGCTTCCGGAGTCGAAATTTGACCAGCCGAGTAGTCTCCCATGACGACATTTCCGGCGTCATCCCTGCTGAAAAAAACCAGGTTGCACCTGAAGGCGACTTCATCAGGTTCGAGCCGGACCCCGATGCTAGCCGCCTCCAGCGGTCCTCTTCCCGTATGATAGACAGCCGGGTCATACCCTAGAAGGCTCATATTAGCCACGTCGCTTCCGGGCTGCATCCCCGGAGGGATCGTCTGCACAGTCCCAAGGGTCCCTATTGAGACAAGCCGATCCAGATTGGGGGTCCGGGCGGCCTCGAGGGGAGTGAGGCCTCCAAGGCTATCGAGAGGATAGTCTCCCATCCCGTCGCCGACAAGAATGATGAATTTGTCACCCATTTGAATCAGCCTTCGGTCCAGCAACAGATAATCACACAATTGAAGAATTGAGGAATTAAAGAATTGAAGAATCAATTCCTGAATCCCTTGATCCCTGAATTCCGGAACTAATCCGGGGTGTTCTCAATGCGTATCAGCACGGTCGGCGCAACGACAACGTCCAGGTTATCGATCTCGTCGAGGGCTTTTCTTACGCTGCTTTCCAGCGCATCATGGGTAATCATCACCAGGGGGACCGAGTCTGTGTGCCGTCCCTTTTGAATTACTGCGGCTATGCTGATCCGGTGTACTCCAAGTATTCCTGAGATCTTGGAGAGCACGCCGGGCATATCGAGCACCAAAAATCGGAAGTAGTAAGAGGTTGAGACATCCGAAATGGGTTTGATATCGAGTTTCTGAAGCCTGTCGGGCAGAAAGCCGAGGGAGGGAATTCTTCCGGGGGTCTTGTTGAGGATGTCTCGAGCGACATCTATGAGGTCGCTCACTACCGCGCTGCCGGTAGGCATCATTCCAGCTCCCATGCCATAGAGCATTATATCCCCCACCGCATTGCCCTCAATGTGCACCGCGTTGTAGGCGCCCTTCACACTGGCAAGCACGTGTTCCCGCGCAATGAGCGTCGGGTGGACACGCATCTCCAGGCGGCCGCCGTTGTTTCGGGCGATCGCAAGCAGCTTTAACCGGTATCCGAACTCCTCCGCGTACTGAATGTCCAGAGGATCGATTCCGGATATTCCCTCGATATGGACCCCATCGAACTCGATCGGTGCGCCGAATGCTATTGCGCTTGCGATGGCAAGCTTGTGCGCCGTATCGATTCCCTCTATGTCAAGCGTCGGATCTGCTTCGGCATAACCGAGCGTCTGCGCCCCCTTCAGGGCCTCGGCAAAGGAGAGTTTGTCTTCCGTCATTCGGGTGAGGATATAATTCGCCGTGCCGTTGAGAATGCCGAAAATGGCGCCGATTCGGTTTGAGGCAAGCCCCTCCCGCAGAGACTTGATAAGAGGAATTCCACCCCCTACTGACGCCTCAAAGCCTATTGAAAGCCCCTTTTGTTGGGCGAAACCGAACAGTTCATTGCCATCATGGGCAAGCAGCGCTTTGTTTGCGGTAACTACATGCTTTCCACTTTCAATGGCCGTGCGGATAACTGCTTTCGCCGCTTTCAACCCGCCTATAAGCTCGATTACAATTTGAATTTCCGGGTCTTTAAAAATATCGTCAACGTTTCTGGTGAGCTTCTCGGGTGGCACCGCGACCGGTCTCTCGCGATCCAGGTCAAGGTCCGCCACGCGTTTAAGCACCAGGGGGACCCCAAGCCTGCTCTCAATCACATCGGCGTTTTCCCGAAGCACCTGAACGACCCCGCAGCCGACTGTTCCCCAACCTACAAGCCCTACGCCGATTTGCCGCATAAAACCCCCTTTTTAAAGACAGAGGACTGAGGTATGAGGACTGGGGACTGAGCAAGCACGACGTTGTTCTTCCACTCAGTCCTCAGCACTCAGCGCTCAGTCCTATTTAAATGCTCGCCCGCTTTCGAGGAGAAACCGTTTTTTGGAACGCTTTGCGAAGGCCTCTTACAGCCTGCTTAGTCCGCAGTTCGTTCTCAACCAGGGCGAAGCGCACAAATTCATCCCCGTATTCGCCGAACCCCAATCCGGGGGAAACCGCCACCTTGGCCTCTTCAATGAGGTATTTGGAAAAACCCACCGAACCCATCCATCGGAAAGATTCGGGGATACGCGCCCAAACGAACATGGTTCCTTTAGGCTTATCGGTTGGCCACCCTATGCGGTCTAAGCCCTCAATGAGAATGTCACGCCGCGATTTATACACCGAAACAATTTCTTCCACGCACGACTGATCGCCCTTGAGGGCCACCGTGGCGGCAATCTGTATAGGCTGGAATACGCCATAATCCAGGTAGCTCTTTATGCGCGTCAAAGCGCCTATCATTTCGGCATTGCCCACGCAGAAGCCGACCCGCCATCCCGCCATGCTGTAGCTCTTGGACATGGAAAAGAATTCGACGCCGACTTCCCTTGCGCCCGGCGCCTGAAGGAAGCTTGGGGCCTTGTAGCCGTCGAAAGTCAGATCGGCATAAGCCAGGTCATGAATTACCATGATCCTGTGTTCACGCGCAAATTCAACGATCCTGTAAAAGAAATCCAGGTCAACGACGGTAGTGGTCGGGTTGTGCGGAAAACTGATGATCAGCAGCTTGGGCTTGGGCCATGTCTGCTTTATGGCGATCTGGAGATCTTCCATGAAGTTGCGGTCCGGCCCGATCGGCACCGATCTGACGTCCCCCCCGGCTATAATCGCCGAATAGGGATGGATAGGGTAGGTGGGGTTGGGAGCGAAAACGACGTCTCCAGGGCTGACCAGCACCAGCACCAGGTGGGACAATCCTTCCTTGACGCCGATTGTGACCACTGCTTCTCTGTCCGGGTCGATATCGACATCATAATTTCTCTTGTACCATTCGGCCACCGCTTCGCGCAGACGGGTTATTCCTCGAGACGCCGAATAGCGGTGGTTGTGCTTCTTTCTGGCGGCCTCGACAAGCTTTTCTATTACGTGTTTGGGCGCCGGGAGGTCAGGGTTTCCCATTCCCAGGTCTATGATGTCCTCTCCGGCCCACCGCTTCTCCATTTTAAGGGCGTTCACCTCGGCAAACACGTAAGGCGGCAACCGGTGCATTCGGCTTCTTTCGGCGATGTTGAAGCTCATTATCGTCAATCTCCGCGTTAAGGCTTTTAACCAAAAAAGTATAATACTTTGCTTTTCGAAATGTCAAAAGAGTTCTAATAAGATATCAGCCTCTTAAAACTTGTGCGCGACGATGCGGTTCTGCTAAATTACTTTGGGAGTTTTATTTTATAGACGCCGGAGCGTGAAGACAAGCCTATGAAACAGGTCATTCTTGGAACAGCCGGCCACATCGACCATGGAAAAACCTCGCTTATAAAAACTCTGACCGGAATCGATACGGATCGTCTCAAGGAAGAAAAACTGCGGGGCATTACAATAGAACTCGGATTTGCGCACATGGACATGCCCGGAGGAGAGCGCCTCGGGATAGTCGATGTGCCCGGCCATGAGAAATTCGTCAAGCACATGGTCGCAGGGGCTACAGGAATCGATTTGGTAGCCCTGGTGATCGCCGCTGACGAAGGCGTCATGCCTCAGACTCGTGAACACATGGAGATTTGTGAACTTCTTCGCGTAAAGAAAGGGCTTGTGGTTCTCACCAAGACCGACCTTGTTGACGATTCGGACTGGTTGGAGATGGTGCGCGAGGACATAGTCGAGTTCCTTAAGGGCACTTTTCTGGAAGGGTGTGAGATCATTGCCGTATCGTCGGTCACCGGCGAGGGGATCGATGAGCTGAAAAAATCGCTGGCCCGACTTTTTGCAGAGGTTGAACCGAAAAGTTCGGAAGGGGCGTTTCGGCTGCCGGTTGACCGGGTATTCACGATGCGGGGATTCGGGACCGTCATTACGGGGACGAGCATTTCCGGACGGCTTCGGATCGGGGATCCTGTGGTGATCTACCCCGACGGACTCAAAAGCAAGGTGCGGGGTATCCAGGTTCACGGAAACGACGTGCAGGAAGTCCTTCCGGGCCAGAGGACGGCGGTGAATCTCCAGGGGATGGAGAGGGCGCTCATCGAACGCGGAAACGTTCTGGCCTCTGCGGGCGCGCTTTGCGCCTCCCACATGATAGACATTCAACTGGAGCTTCTGGAAAGCGCCCCGAGACCGCTGAAGCACAGGGCAAAAATTCGCTTCCACAGCGGGACAGCCGAACACCTTGCCACAATTATCCTGCTCGACCGGCAGGAACTAAAGCCGGGCGAGAAGACCTTCGCTCAGGTAAGGCTTGATCAGCCCACCGCTGTCTTGCGCGGAGACCGTTTTGTGCTCCGCTCCTATTCTCCCGTTCTAACAATCGGCGGGGGCGCCGTCCTTCACCCCCTTCCCCGCAAGCACAAGGGATCGGCCAAACGGGAAGCCGCCAAAGCGCTCGAAAAGCTCTTTAAGAGCTCCGACTCCGACGTCATCCTCTGGCACCTTCAGGATGCCGGCTGGGCAGGGCTTGGCGAGGAGGAACTCCGGATAAGGACCAATGTGCCGCAGAAGTTTCTTGAAAAAACCCTTCAGCAATTTACGAGCGCCAGGAAGGTGGTGCTCTACGACAGGGAAAACAAAAAGCTGATCCACCCGGATGCGGTGGAAGAAATGAAATCTTCCGTCACTGCAATCCTGGCCGACCACCATAGCCGTTTTCCGCTAAAAGCCGGAATGCCCAAAGAAGAAATTCCGGCCCTTCTTGCAAAGCCTATAGACGGAAAGCTCTACAACTTTGTCCTCCGGCAACTCGTCGAAGCCGGCGAGATCGCCCTGGAGATGGAATGGGTGCGCCTGACTACACACAAAGTGGCCCTGAGCAAAGACGAGGATATCATCCGGCAAAAAATCGAAAAGGTTTTCAGAGAATCCGGACTGCAGCCGCCCTTCTTCCGGGAAGTAGCATCCGGATTGCCTGGCGTCTCCAAACAGCACCAGGAAGTGCTCGAATGGATGCTGGCAAAGGGGATTCTCCTAAAAACGAAAGAAGAAATCTACTTTCATGCCGCCGTACTGGCCGAGTTCCAAAATCGCCTGGTGACCTGGCTCAAGGAGCACGGCGAAATCACGACCACCCAATTCAAGGAGATGACCGGCGCAAGTCGCAAATACACCATCCCGCTTCTAGAGTACTTCGATGCGCAAAAAGTCACCATTCGGGTGGGTGAGGTGAGAAAACTCAGAGGCGCGGGCTGAAAAGCGAAAAACCAGGGACCGTCCGGGAGCGTCCCGTGCTACACAATGTATTATATGATGAGTTTGGTAATGGGATGGCCTCAGCCGGGAAGAATTTCCCGGCTGAGGCCGTCAATGAGGGATCACTTCTCAGATAGAGCAGTAATGACCCCGTTACGCCATAAATTCCTGGACCAGCCGATCCCACCCGATTTCAGGCGCTTCTTTGAAAACGTCCCTGGCGGGCTCACTGCCGGGAGCAACCAGTGACATTCGTGATTCTTCGGCCAGCAAGGCGTTCAGGCACATCGCCTCGTCGTCAATCCACAACAGGCCCTCCGAATCGAAAAACAGGTTATTCAGATTTTCCTGGAGGTTCGAGGGCCGGATGAGCATAAGCCAGCCATCCTCATAGGGAGCATCATTGGCGATGAAAGCTTTGCCAAGCACGTTGTGGTTGACGGCCGCCACCACCCCATCCACCGGGCTGATAATCACGGCTTGCCTGCCGGAGCGCTTCAGAATCCCGGCCGGTTGGCCCTGGCGCACAGTGGAGCCCGGAGCAGGCGTTTCGATTGCATCCTGATGCCCAAGCAGCCGCAGGGCGAAATCATCTATACCTACACGCACCAGGCCGCCGTACTCGACCCGAGCCCAGGTGTGAGCCCGGTGATAGTAATAATTCCGGGCCATGTGGTATCCGGATGCACTGACGTCGTGTATACGCCTGGGGCTTGGCAGGTTGCTGGAATCCTCAATCATCTGTTCGACCGGACAATTCGCGCAGCTCATGGATGAGCACAGGCCGTAGGAAATGCGCCCGCTAAGCGCGTGACGGCACTTGCCGTTCGACATGAACCAGCTCATGTTGCGGGTCCCCGACGCGGCCTGTCCATGCGCCGCGCCCTTAGCATCGAGGGCGTCCCGTACGCCTTTTTCGATGGAACACCCGAGGCAGTCGAAGGCGTTGATGCACGATGTGGATTCGATCACACCGGCTGTACTCCAGATGCATGCCTCGTTCGGCATCGAAAACACCACTGGCGTCCCTGTCCGTTTGCGATCCCCTGCGTTCATGATGACCTCCTTTGTATTTACAATAGAACCTGAATTCTCTATGGCCGGTTTCATTCGTGCTTGCAGGAACAATTGAGCACGATTCGAGCCAAGTATTCACCGTCTGCGGGAATTATTGCAGGGGATTGTTTTTATTGTGTTTTTAAGGGAATGGGTTTTACGGCGCATTCAGAAAGTCAGGTTCGCGGGATGACGGCAATGCCGCACATTGCATCAACATTGGGATCAACCGCTATATTCCCAGTGATATCCATGAGATGAACGACAGGTGCATTATGCGCCACTGTGGTGCAATATGCAACCTGCGGTGTGGTGCGTTTTGCGGCCGCAAACTCTGTTTGGGGCCGGCGTGAATGTGCATTATTATCCTCGGGCGTTTGGAAGACTGGCGCCTCCAGGCAGATCCGCCCTGACGGGCGCACAAAACAAAAAACCCTCACACCGATTTGGGAGTGTGA
>PLSV01000240.1 GCA_003165235.1 Syntrophobacteraceae bacterium | reverse complement strand
TTATTTACGGACAAGCCCTTAATGCATCACTCAAAGGCGCGGGCCAAATTACTCGCGCAGGCCGGCTATTTTCAATGCGCCCCTGATATAGCCATCCGGAAAGAGTTCTTCCAGGTCTGTTATGTCTATATGGTTCGCCGTGCAGGTTTCACAGGCTGTGGGAATCTTGCAGTTTTCCGCAAACTGCGCCCGTAAGTATCTAATTATATTCCAGTGTTTTTCCGTAAGAGGAGCAGGCATCTTTATCTCTTGGCTCTTGAATACGGCAAAATCCTCGTCCCAGTCTGAAGGGAAAAGCAGAAAACCTCTTTCATCAACATAGTAAACCCTTTCTTCAACAGGAATGGATGCTCTTGGCGGCTTTTGTTCGGGAAAGCCTGAGGGGTGAGCGACTGTTGTGTGGATTGATATTCCGGCGAGTTTACATGCCCCCCGGCGGTACCCACAGGGAAAAAGTCTTTCCAGATCAGCCGAACGCAAGTTATGGACCCTGCACGTCTTATGGACGCTCGGACATTTGCCGGTGCTCAAATAGAAATCACGGATAAAGCCAAGGACCTCCCAATGCAAAGGTGTGAGTTCCTCGCAAATCCCCAATTCGAGCGCCATTCCCGACGCGAAGTCCTCGTTCCAATGGCAGGGGTCCGCCAGGAAACCATCTTCATCAACCGCATAGGCACTGCCCCTGAGTTCAACGACAGGCATGGTCATCTCCTGTGCAGGCATTATTCGCCAAGGGCGCCAACTTGAGTTTCCTTGCCGGCAGGAAATATCCCCCCCGGCGAATCGAAATCCCTCCTCGGCGGGAATCATCCGCTGTTTCCGGAAAACGGTTAGAAAGACGTCCCCTTTTTCCCGGAGTTAAGAACTTCCTGAAATGGGCGCGGAAACCAATGGGTGCTGGGGAATACCCACCATCGCTTATCAACTTGCGAAAAGTCCATTGGCGCCAGGATGCCCTCTTTCACGAGTTCGTCGGCTGCAACAGCGAGATCCGCCTGTGTTCCATTCCAGAGTCCTCGTATTCGAGCAGGAGTCGGCGATACATCATCATCCAACAGCCGGCAAATCACAATATAGAGTGATGTCGCCACGGTGCTGATATTCCTTAAGAAAATGGTGCGGTCCATGTGCAGGTGAGTGTGCATCACCTCTTCCTCCTTCTTATTCCAGCCGGTAGCGACAGTTACAGGCGGATAACCGAAGCCGGTTTAAAGTTTTCGATTTACATTGCTCCTTCCAAAAGGGCTTCCACTTTGATCATGAGTTGGTCGTCAGTGTAGTTGGCGAGTTGGATAGCTTTTGCCGGGCATTCAGATACGCATGTTCCGCACCCCTGGCAGAGCGCCTCGTTGATTTCCGAGACGTCGTTGACTATCTGCGGAACCCCATAAGGGCACGAGCGTACGCAAACCATGCAAGTGGCGCAGAGATTGGGATCTACCTTAGCCACCACGCCCCCGATGGTCTGGTCCTTGGCGGCAAGAAATGCGCCTGCCCTGGAGGCAGCCGCCAACGCCTGGGAAATGCTTTCGGTTATGAGCTTGGGGCCATGAGCCATGCCGCACATGTAGAGGCCTTCGGCTGCGAAATCCACCGGCCTCAGCTTCGCGTGGGCTTCGATAAAGAAGCCGTCCGGGCTGCTCTGAACCTTCAGCATGGAGGCAAGTTCGCCGTTTTCGGCGGCCAGGGTCGCCGCGCTGAGGATTACAGCATCAGCCGGCATCTCAATAGGACGGTTAAGAACGTGGTCCTTGAACACGACAGAAAGTCCGGCGCCGTTTGTATTCACCTGGGGTTTATTTTCAAGGTCATAGCGGGAAAAAAGAATGCGTTCGCGTCTCGCCTCGGTATAGTAATTCTCGAGCAAGCCATACGTCCTCATATCTCGATACAGGATCATGACGTCCATATCGGGATTGAGTTTTTTCAGCTCGCGTGCATGTTTCACTGCGCTCTGACAGCAAATACGACTGCAGTTCGGGTTATCGTCGGTTCTTGAGCCAACGCACTGGATCATAACGACTCGATTCCAGGCAGCGGCCCTGGCCGGTTCGTTACGCATGAGTTCATCCAATTCGAGCTGGGTCATGACGCCGCCATTTGCGCCGTAGCCAAATTCTTTGGGCTGATATTCACGGGCGCCGGTGGCCAGAATGGCGACACCATGGCTGATTTCCCTGCTCGAAGCTTCGCCGGTTTGCACCTGGGTGACGAAATTGCCCTTATAGCCTGAGAAACCGGTAATGCGGGCATCGGTCATGACCTCAATTTTGCTGTGGGTCTTGACCTCATCGATCAAACCTGCGAGGAACTCCTGCACGTCTTTCCCTTCGATGGTATGAGCGATTCTGCGGCTAATGCCGCCGAGTTCCTTTTCTTTCTCGATGAGAGCGACTTCGAAACCCTGCCGCGCCAGTCCAAGCGCAGCGGTCATGCCCGCCACCCCGCCGCCGATCACCAGTCCGCTCTGGACAACATCAAGGTGTTTCTCGAAGAGAGGATCGAGCAAGGCCGCCCTGGCGACGGCCATCCGAACCAGATCCTTCGCCTTTGCAGTTGCGGCTGGTTTTTCGTTGCTGTGGCACCATGAATCCTGATTCCGGATGTTGGCCATCTCGAAGAGATATTTGTTCAAGTTGGCGTTCATCAGGGTCTCCTGGAACAGCGGCTCGTGGGTTCGCGGCGTACAGGCTGCAACGACGACTCGATTAATGCCCTGCTCTTTTATCACCTGGGCCATTTTCACCTGGGTATCCTGCGAGCAGGTGTAGAGATTGTCTTCGACATAGACCACATTCGGCAGGGACCGTGCGTATTCCCTCACGTCGGGCACATCAACGATGCCGCCGATATTGGTCCCGCAATTGCAGACGAATACTCCCACTCGAGGCGGTTCATCGCTGACGTCTTTTTCGGGTTGCCTTTCTTTGATTTTGGCTACCGACCAGCGGGTTTCGCTCAAAGATGCGCTGCAAGAGCATGCCGCCGCCGAAGCATCCATGACGGACTGAGGGATGTCTTTTGGCCCCTGCATGGTGCCGCACACATAAACTCCAGGCCTGGACGTGGATACAGGGGTAAAGCAGTCCGTGTTCACGAAGCGGTTTTCGTTGAGGTCGACGCCAAGCCGCCTGGCGAGGTCCATCGGCTGTTCACCCGCGTCCAGACCAACCGAAAGCACTACAAGGTTGTAGACATCTGTATGCATCCGGCCTTCCTCGTCCACATAAGCGATCTCGAGGTCCCCGTCGCCAACGGGGTTGACCGTGTGCACGCGGGAGCGGATGAAACGAACACCCTGGCCTTTTGCCCGGATATAATATTTTTCGAAGTCCTTCCCGTAGGTCCGCATATCCATAAAGAAAATTGCCGTGTCAAGACCGCCGTGCGCATGCTCTTTGGCGATAACGGCCTCCTTGATGGCGTACATGCAGCAGACTCCCGAGCAGTAGGAATTGTCACAGTGGTTTAGGTCTCGTGAACCCACGCACTGGAGCCAGGCTATCTTTTTTGGTTCTTCTCGATCGTAGGGCCGCATGAGATGGCCGAAGTAGGGCCCCGACGCGCTCAATATCCGCTCGAATTCAAGGCTTGAGATAACATTGGGATGGTTTGCGTAGTCGTAGGTATCGAAACGGGACGGATCGAAAACCCCGCTGCCGGCTGCAAGCACCACCGCTCCAACCTCCAGTTCAGTGATGCGCGGCGTATCGGAATAGAGGATAGCCCCCGCCAAACAGACCTTTTCGCAAAGGCCGCAGCCAACACAGGTCTTGTGGTCGATAGAGAAAACCATTGGCACGGCCTGCGTGTAGGGGATGTAGGCCGCCGCTCTGTGATCGAGGCCGCAGTTGTACTCGTTTGCAGCCTTTACCGGGCAGGCCTGAGCGCATGCGCCACAGCCCGTGCATTTCGATCTATCAATATAGCGGGGCGATTGGCTCAGTTTGGCAATGAACCGGCCCGGCCCGCCGTCAAGTGATTCGACTTTTGAATGTGTTAAGATACTGATGTTCAGATGCCGGCCGACCTCGACCAGTTTGGGCGAGATGACTCACATCGCGCAGTCGTTTGTGGGAAAGGTCTTGTCCAATTGGGACATCAGACCCCCTACTGTTGGCGACTGATCCACCAAGTAGACATAGTACCCGGCATCGGCCAGATCCAGGGATGCCTGCATGCCGGCAATGCCTGCGCCGACTACCATGACAGCCCCAATATTCCGATTGTTATCTGTTTTTTCCATGTCCATTCCCGCTGTCTGTTTTTCTATTTCAGGCAAAGTGAACTCCCCATGATTTGCTCCGGACTTATTGCTTCATGCATCCGTCCTGATAAACTTCGGCGTGCTGCCGTCATATCCATGGAGCTCAACAGGACCCCACTTTTCAACATCGACTAAGCGTTGTGAAACGTTATAGATCCCCAGCCCCGTCTTTGCGGAAATCTCGCGGACAGACTGCGGCCCGGTCCTCAAAACCTCAAGGATCAGGGCGTTTTCATACTCGCTTTCGCATACAGATCGGAGGAGCCGGTCGAACTCGGCTGAGTCCACCTTTTCGTTGTAGACATTTCCACGCTCGGTGACCTGGCGGTCAATGCCTGCAAGCCACCGGACTCGGGGTGAGTTGAGAACGCTCTCCACCGCTGAAAGCTCGAGAGCGAATCTTGAGGCGTCAAACGGACCGAGTTCCGCCAATCCGCCGCTCAACTCCTTTATGTAGTTTGCAAAGATCTGCCCTTCGGCTGCGCTGACCCACCGGAGTTGAACACGGCCTCGGCCGATCTTGGACAGGTCAAGCAGATTTTCGACGATCCGCACCCTCTTTTGCGCGTACACATTACCTTCCAGGTAATGACAGTCTCCAGGGTGTCATCCGAAGACGAATACGCCGTCGAAACCGCTCCTCAGCCCCTCTGTCAGGTAGAGAGGGTCCACCCTCCCCGAGCACATCGTGCGAAGCACCCGGATTGTTGGCGGATACTGGAAACGGGACACACCAGCCAGGTCCGCTCCCGCGTACGAGCACCAGTTGCACAAAAAAGCCAGCACTTTTGGCTCAAAAGCACTTACACTCATTTCCTGTTCTCCCTGAGACTCCAATTGCGTTCCCAATGGACAATCCCCGATCTTCTCATCTACTTAGACCCGGTGCCTCCGGCTCGGATAGCCGCGACGATCTGGCAGTCTCTGAAATGTTTCATATCGATCGCTTTCTGTGGACAGGATGCCGCGCACACGCCACAGCCCTTGCAGGATGCGGAAACGGTTTCCGCTCGGCGCCCTTTTCCTGCTGCCTCGTGAAGTCTTATCGCCCCGAACGCGCAGTTCGCCTCACACATTCCGCACCCGATGCAAACCTCCTGGTCAACCACTGAAGCAATAGGCTCGACTTCGACATAAGGCTTTGCCAGAACGCTTCCAGCACGCGCAGCGGCGGCCTGAGCCTGGGCGATAGATTCGTCTATGGGCTTGGGGTAATGAGCGAGGCCGGCGACAAAAATGCCATCGGTTGCAAAGTCAACGGGGCGAAGCTTCATGTGGGCCTCAAGGAAAAACCCGTCCTGGTTTAGAGGAACCTTGAAAAACCTGGCTAACTCATCGAGTCCCCTTGGGATTATGGCGGTAGCCAAGTTGAGGTAATCTACTGAAATCTCGACGGGTCTTTGCAGAACATGATCCCTGACCCTTATCCGCAGCTTTTCTTTTCCGGCCACTGTCACCTTCTCTACGACCGGTTTTTCGCCGGCGTTATACCGGATGAAGAGAATCCCAAGCTTTCTGGCCCTGGTGTAAAGATCTTCTCTGCGGCCGTAGGTGCGAATGTCCCGGTAGAGAATATAGACGTTGAGGTCGGGGTTTTTTCCTTTGAGATCGATCGCCTGCTGCACGGATGCCGTACAGCAGATTGTTGAGCAGTAAGGGCGTTCAGGTTCTCTGGAACCGACGCACTGGATAAACGCAATCCCTTCGGCCGAATCCAGCCGTTTCGGGTCATCTTCAAAAAGCTTATCGAGTTCGTGCCAGCGGGTTACCCGTTCGGTTTGGCCGTACAGGTACTCCCGGGGTTCTAAAGAGTGCGCCCCTGTTGTGAGTATGGTTACGCCGTGCCGGATTTCCCGATTTTCGCCGTTTACCTGAACCGTAGTGGTGAACTGACCGACAAACCCTTTGACAGCCAGCAGTTTCGCCCCGGTAAGGACATCGATGTTTTTGTCGCCCAGCACCGTGCCCTTAAGCTCTTCGACGTATGAACTTACGTCTTCACCCCTCCAGGTCTTTCTGAGTTTTAATGCATGGCCGCCGAGGCTTTCCTTTTCCTCGATAAGGCAGGTTTTAAAGCCTTGGGCTGCCAAATTGAGCGCCGCGTTCATGCCGGCAACCCCGCCCCCGATAACCAGCGCCGACTGGGTTAAAGCCACCTGGAGCTTTTCTATGGGCTCGAGCAGGGCTGCCTTGGCGACAGCCATCCTTACAAGGTCTTTCGCCTTGGCTGTGGCCTTCTCAGGCTCTGCCTGATGCACCCAGGAATCCTGGTCGCGGATATTTGCAAGCTCAAAAAGATACGGATTAAGGCCTGCTTCCCGGATCGTTTGTTGAAAAAGCGGTTCATGGGTCCTGGGCGTACAGGCTGCAACCACGATCCGGTTTAGCCTGTGTTCCTTTATTGCCTCTATGATTAGTTTCTGGGTGTCCTGGCTGCAGGTGAACATGTTGTCCGCAACATGCGCCACGTTGGGAAGGCCCCTTGCATAGTCGCGGACTTCCGGCACGTTCACCACACTTGCGATATTGACTCCGCAGTGGCATACAAAAACACCGATCCGAGGTTCGGCATGTATGGAAGGATCTTCAGGCGGATATGTCTTTTCACGTGTCAGAGAATTTCGCGATTCACAGAGAAGAGCCGCCGATGCCGACGATGCTGCCGATGCCTCCATTACTGAGAAGGGGATATCTTTTGGACCGCAGAAAACCCCGCAGGTAAAAACACCGGGCCGGGAAGAGGCAATGGGGGAAAAACCGCTCGTACGAGCAAACCCACTTTCGTCGATCTCGATCCCGATTCTTTCTGCAAGCGTCTTTGATTCCTTCGAAACCTCAAGCCCTACGGACAGAACTACCAAGTCGAAGATTTCGACATGCATCTTCCCGGTCTCGTCGACGTATTCGATCCGCAGGTCATCGGAGCCCGGCGCAGAGGGAAATATCGAGTGCACCCGGCAGCGGATAAAACGCACCCCGATCTCTTCCTCTGCCCGGTTGTAATAGCGTTCGAAATCTTTTCCGTAGGTGCGCATGTCCATAAAGAAGATTGCGGCATCGAGCTCATCTTTGGCGTGTTCCTTTGCAATCACGGCCTCTTTGATGGCATACATGCAACACACCCCCGAGCAGTACTCGTGGGCGTACTGATGTGAATCCCTAGACCCAACGCACTGGAGCCACGCGATTTTCTTTGGTGGTTTTCTGTCCGATGGACGCTCGAGATGTCCCTCAAAAGGGCCGGAGGCGCTCAGAATTCTCTCGAATTCCATACTGGTGATGACGTTGGGATACTTGCCATACCCGTATGTATCGTATGGACCGGGATCAAAAGGTTCGAACCCTGGCGCCAGAATGATCGATCCCACCTCGATTCTATGAGCTTTTTCCTTCTGGCTGAAATCTATTGCGCCCGTTGGACAGAACTTCTCGCATGCCCTGCATTTGCCGTTCTTGAAAAAGATGCAGTTCTCGCCATCGATCACATACTTGAGCGGAACCGCCTGGGGGTACTTGACATAGGCGGCCTTGCGTGAATCGAGACCCTCATTGAAAGGATCCTTCACTTTTTTCGGGCACTTTTCGGCACAAATGCCACAAGCGACACATTTGTCCGAATCCACATAGCGCGGCCGTTCTCGAACCGTTACGATAAAGTTGCCAGCCTCGCCTTCCACCTTCTCCACATCAGACATCGTCAGCAGTCTAATGTTGAGGTGGCGCCCACATTCCACGAGCTTTGGGGAAAGAATGCACATCGAGCAGTCGTTAGTGGGGAAGGTTTTGTCCAGTTGAGCCATAGCCCCGCCGATGGTGGGAGAATTCTCGACGACGTAGACGAAGAATCCCGATTCGGCGAGGTCGAGGGCAGCCTGGGTCCCCGCTATACCCCCTCCCACAACCATGACCGCACCCGTTAAGGACTTTGCTTGACTGTTTTCATTCATTTGGATTCACTTCCTGAGAAATTCCTTCCAACCAGATCGTGACTCTATTCCTCGAATCCCTCAAACTAAACCCGAGCTGGCTGCAACCCCGGATTTGAATCCCTGTCTTTCTCTATTAGGAAATCGAGGCGTGATCGGCTCCCGCCGGCCATCTACTTTCAGCACCAAGCCTTACACTGCGCAACCGTTTGCATTTACATCCTAAGGTTCAGCATCAAGTGAGCCACAGATATTGCAAGCGGCAGACCAGAGCCTCCCAAGACCTCGAGCATCTGGGAATATGCTATGTCCAGTAAGATTTTGGAGGGAAGGACCTGACTATTTTGGCAGCTCTGTAAGAGTTAAAAATTGAACACACTGTTTAGAGTGATTCCGTATTTGAACACATTGATGTTTGACCGAGAGGAAGCAGAGGATCTTAATCAGCATTTGATACCTGTATGAGGATATAAGGAGGATTCTGAAGGGGCTTTTCCAGCGTGCGAACGCACGTTGTAAGATCGGGTTAGCAAGGTCCGAGTTTGTCCCTGAAGGGAAACTCGTCTGGCTAAAAATGGCCAGGTGTCTTGGTTCAACTGTTCTTATCGGAATCATGATCTTCGGTGATAACGTCAGCATTATAAATGGATCTGATCCCATATTTTCTCATGCGGTTCCAAATGGTGACGCGGGAAATATTTAACATGTCAGCAGCTAATGACTGGTTGCCCTTTGCGCGGTTCAAGGCGCTTATAAGCTCCCTTTTTTTAATTTCTTCCTTACTTTGGGCCAGCGCCTTGCCGTGTCTTATCGCCGTTTTTCCCTGAAGAATGCCCGGAGGCAGGTGATGGGCCTGGATCATCTGTTCCTGGCAAACAACAACTGCATACTCAAAAGCGCTCTTCAGTTCCCGGACGTTGCCAGGCCAGGTATAGTTTATAAAGCAATCAATCAGGTCCTTGCCGATGCCCTTGATATCCTTGCCGCTCTTCATCAGAATTTTTCGGAAAAAGTATTCGGCAAGAAGGGGTATATCCTCCAACCGCTCTCTTAAGGGCGGCAGGTGGATTGGAATCACATTGATTCGAAAGAAGAGATCTTTTCTAAACGTCCTCTTTTCAATGAGTGAAGGCAGGTCTCGATTGGTGGCCGAAATGATTCTTACATCAACCGGTATGGATTTGCTGTCGCCGACCCGCTCGATTATCTTATCTTCCAATACCCGAAGCAGCTTTACCTGGGTGGAAAGCGGCAAGTCGCCGATTTCATCGAGAAAAATATCCCCCGACTGGGCCATTTCGAACCTGCCGGCTCGGTCCTTGTAAGCACCGGTGTAAGCGCCTTTGACATGCCCGAAGAGCTCGCTTTCCAAAAGGGTTTCAGTCAGCGCCGCACAGTTCACCTTGACAAAAGGAGCGCTCTTCCTCACGCCGATCTGGTGAATGGCCCTGGCCACCAATTCTTTCCCGGTCCCGCTCTCACCCAATATGATCACCGGAGCATCCGACAACGCTGCATTTTCCATGAGATCGTATACGCTCCTCATGGCTGCCGAGGCGCCGATTATTCCGTGGAAACCGTCCTCTGACTTGAGCTTGCGTCGAAAGGCCGCTATCTGTTTATCCTTTTCGACGATTTCTGTTATGTCCGTGATGGTTTCAACGGCCCCAATGACGTTTCCCTTCCTGTCTCGAAGCTGAGACGCATTTTTTAAGACCTCTATGTATGCGCCGCTCTTGTTCATAATTGCGCACCTGGATACATCCAGAGAACCATCTTTGAACAGCTTGCACCAGACCACCCCCCCCTTTTCGCGGGCCATTTTGTAAATGCTGCAGTTAAGGATCGAACATTTCTGACCGATGAGTTCCTCACGCGAGTAGCCTGTGATCGTCTCAAGCGCCCTGTTTACTGAAATGATAGAACCCGTTGTGTCAACGATCATTATCCCGTCTCGCATGGTATTCACAACGGTCTTCCAGTAGGTATCCAGATCTGTTTCAAACATGGGAGTTCACTTTTAAACAATTGCTAATTTGTATTTCTTAACAATTTGACCTTTCCAGCCGCTAACTCTCAATTTCAAGCAGAAATCCTGTCAATCAGATGCCGCTCGCCGTTTCACTCACACATAAGCACTGCCTGGATGCACCGGCGCCATCGATGTGGCATTAAGATTGTAAGTGAACCACTCCACTGATGTGGCATTAAGATTGCCTCTAACTCCTGCGAACCCTAACAGAAGGGCCCCTTTTGAAAATGAAAGAGAAACCAGACTACATCATAGATTTCAGGCAAAGCATCACTCCTCTTTCTCTGCTGAGAATGGGCCAACTGGTCAAGCAGATGAAACCCCATGAACTCCTGGAGATCATCGTAAGAGATCCCGATGTTCGCTCGGACGTGTTGAAGATCGTTCCGGGATGCGAACTGATCGGGATTGAATTGAACACGGAGGAAGATTTTTGCCGTATGCAGCTCGAGAAAAAAGAATGCTCCGACAGTGTTTCTTTCGATGATGCAGACCCGGTAAATTTTTCATAAACAATGAGATGATGAGAGGTCCGGGCAGAAGAGAGGGGGGATGATCGATGCTGTTTCCCCCCTTCCGAACCTCGCTTTCTCTTTCTATCCTTCATCATTCTCGACCCCGAGCCTCTCCCACTGCTCTTTGGCGTCGGATGCCGCCCCGGCAATCTCTTCATCCCTCCACGGCTCGATTAAAAGGCTTTCGGCTACCAGCTCCCAGAGGTATTTCACCTCATACCGGTAGTCTTTATAATACTGTGGGATCCGCTTCATTAATTGGTCATGGCAGTTGGAGCATCCGACTACAACCACATCCGCGCCGCTGTCCCTGATGGAATTATATTTTTGGCGCCCGTGCCACGCCGATTCATCCGGATAAGGACCTGGCCACATTCCGCCACCCGCCCCACAGCAGTGAGCGTTGGCGCGACTTGGCTCCATGTCAATGAAGCTGTCCACACACTGGGTGATAATCCATCGAGGCTCCTCATAAAAACCTTTTCCGAAGTGGCGCTCGAGTTCTCTTCCGTGTTTACAGGAGTCATGCCAGGTGAAAGTTTTTCCCGCGTTCAAACCCTTGTCCAGTTTTATCCTGCCCGACTGAATGAGCTCGATCAGGTATTCGTAAAGATATAGATAATGTATCTCGTTCGACGGGTCCTGCTTTACGCATTCTCTCATGCCGACGCGACAGCCGTAAGATCCTCCGCCACAGTCCGGCATGATCATGCGCTTGATGCCGTATTCCCTGACGAAATCTATCTTCCGCTGTGCAAAAACTTTGATGTACTCATAGTTGCCGGTGAAAAGACCCCAATCGACCGACTCCCAGTTCTCGGACGGAATCGTCCAGTTTTCCTTCGCGGCATAGAAGATTTTCCACCACCATTTCATGTCATCATTGTCTGCGAAAACCTCCTTGGAGTTCGGAAAAAAGAGGATGTCGGCCCCCCTCTTATCGATGGGCACGTAAAACCCTGGACAACATTCCTCCGCCAATTCCCTGCTCATATCGTTCATGAGAAACAAGTAATCGTCTTTGGGAATAGCCATGTTGTTCCCGGTCTTGAAACAGTTCCCGGCGCCCTTGTGGAGAACGCCGGGCACTTTATCTCTGGGGCGCACAGACTTCATGTGCAGCATGATATATGGAATATCGACACCCATGGGGCACGCGTGAGCACAACGGCCGCATCCGGTGCAGACCCAGGGGAACGGTGATTCGACCACCTCATCGATCATCCCGTAAGAGAGCATCCTCAGGACCTTCCTTATGTCCCACTGCTCCATTCCGGGCGTTTCGGTGACGGGGCAACCGCTGGTGCATGTGCCACAGGTAAAACAGCGCTCAAAGTTCAGTCCGGCTAAATGGTCCATGACCGGGTCCGGCAGTTTATGAGGTATAATAACAGTTTCCACAATGGTCTCCATTAACCTTAATAGAAATTTGTCCTGACTTGGCGTCATGTAATGGCTGCCTGCACGTCCGGCGCGTCTCGGCGCCTCTTTGCAGCCAGGTTCAGTCCCGCTATCTTGACGGCCCCGCGATGATAGCCGGAGGGAAAAAGCTTCGCGAGTTCATAGTTATCTATCCCAACTGCCTCGCACGTTGCATAAACCGTTGGGACCTCATCATTTTTTTCATATTCCGAGCGCATGTGCCTGATTATCCGCCAGTGTTTTTCGCCGAGAGGGCCGGCCATTTGTAGTTCGCGGGCTTTGAATACCGCATATTCCTCATCCCACTCATTGGGATCGATAAGAAAACCCTGCACATTCACCCGATAAACCCTTTTGTCGAGGGGGATCGCTCCAATCAAGGTCTCTGGCGTTGGATAGAACGGAGTGGATACCCCCTCGGCCATAAAGGACACGCCGGCAAGCTTGCATGCCCCACGCTGGTAGCCGGATGGAAAAAGCCCTTGGAGGTCCTTAAAGCTCAGCTTGTAGACCCTGCATGTCTTATGGACTATCGGGCATGAACCGGTTTCCAGGTAAGTCGCACGGATGAACTTCAGGACATCCCAGTGGGAAGGGGTAAGACCGTCCGTTATTCCCAACGCCGGCGCCATACCTTCAGCAAAATCCTCATCCCATTGCTCCGGATTAACCAGGAAACCATCGTCATCAAGGAGGTAGGTCTTGTTTTTTCTCTCCAGTGTCTGCATGTCAGCCTCCTGTGGAAAATGTATGATGCGGTTCAGCAGAGATTCTCCGTGAAATGAACTCCACGGGCCGGATCGCGGCGTAGAGAATTTTATCACCGAGCTTCACCGGGAATGCTATAAGCACCACCGTTAAGACTCTGTGCTTCAAATTAAAAACTCCTTATCCTTATCCCCCCTTCTATTCGAATCCATTCGGCAAGTTCGGCGCCAAATGTCAATGGCAGTCGAAAAGGGTTGTGCATTCTAGTTTTGAACAAGGTGAGCCCAGGAGGAGCCCCTCGCAGGGAAATTGGAAGTGTTAAAATTTTTACACATATGTGTTAAAATAAAAAAGTGTTAATTTTTTAACGACTGCAGAGACTTAACACTCTGAGTTGATTTCGCGTTCAATATTCTTTATCGTACCGGATTAAATAGCGTCAGGTGAAGATGCCAAATTCAACAATTTCACATGCAGACATCGAGAAATACTGGGAAACGGTCGTGAGCACCATCAAGGATGGGGTCATGATTGTCAATACTGCCGGCTGTATCGTTTTCGCCAACGAGGCGATGGAAAGCATGACGGGCTATACGCGAGAAGAGCTTGTTGGTCAGCAGTGCTCCATCTTGAATTGCGATCTGTTCCACATGGCCCGCGAACAGGGAGCGGACCAATGGTGCGTATTGTTGAAGACCGGAAATCTCGATTTGCGCCGGTGCACCATCATGAGACATGATAGATCGTTTGTTCCGGTATTGAAGAATGCGTCCCGGCTTCATGATAGCAACGGCACAGTGATCGGTTGCGTCGAAATTCTTACTGATATCACTGAGGTAGTCGAGAAAGACAGGCAGATTGACGAATTTCGCCGACAGCTTCGGTCTGAAGACTCGTTCCATGGAATAATCGGCGCTTCCCCCGCTATGTTGCGGGTCTATAAAGCCATTGAGAATGCCGCCCATTCTGACGCCCCAGTCCTTATCCTGGGCGAGAGTGGGACTGGAAAGGGATTGGCCGCCAGAGCAATCCACGAGTTAGGTGATCGCAATAAGGCGCCGCTTGTCTGCGTGAATTGCGCTGCACTGACAGAATCCCTTCTGGAGAATGAACTTTTCGGGCACGTAAAAGGCGCTTATACTGGTGCGTACAGGAGCCAGCCCGGAAGGTTTGAATTGGCTCAAAGCGGGGACCTTTTTCTCGACGAAATTGGCGACCTTACTCCCTCTATGCAGGTGAAACTCCTCCGGGTCCTGGAAGACAAGGTAATTGAAAGGATTGGCGACCCAAGGCCAATTCCGGTCGACGTGCGGATCATATCGGCCACCAATAGAAACCTGTTGAATCTCTTAGAAACAGGCCGTTTTAGAAAAGACTTCTACTTCCGGATCAATGTAATACCGATAAACCTTCCCCCACTTCGGGAGAGAACCGGGGATATTCTTCTTCTGGTGAACCATTTCTTCCACAAACTCCGCCTCAAAACCGGCAAACTCATAAAAGGCGTCACAAACAGCACGATGGAAATCCTCATGAACTATTCCTGGCCAGGCAACGTGCGGGAATTAAGGAGCGCTTTCGATTATATATTCGCGACTTGCGACGAACAGAACATCCAGTTGCTCCATCTTCCGCCGGACATCCTCAGAGGGAAAGATGATTCCAGTGGCACAAGGGTGATAAATCTCTCCAGGGAAGAATTAAAGAGAAAGCAGCTCATTGATGCGCTTGCCCAGACGAAGGGCAACAAATCCAAGGCTGCCGACATTTTGGGAATAAGCCGCGTAACCGTTTGGAATCGCATGAAACGGTATGGTCTCACCGATTTTTAAAGTCCCTGTCGTTCTAAGCGAATTCCGGAAATCAATCCCAGTTTTACCAGCCCTGCTCCAAAGAGTGGATTCGTTTTTTTCTTCTCCCATTTCAGAACCAATTGACTGATAGCCAATTTCCCTTGGTCTTAAGACTTTGTTGAGACTCCTTGCCGCCCGCTCGTTTTGCACTTTCTGGGAAACAGGATTTTTTGCTTTACTATTATGAGCATATGCTTATAATGTCACCAAGGAGCAAGAACAGTGCCGAGGCCACGATGTTGCCGTAGAGTAGATGAGAGCCTGTCTGTAAGATCTTTAAGCCTGCCGGAGTCCCTGCATCGTCACTGGAAGAGGTTGTTTTGTCCATTGACGAATATGAGGCGATCCGGCTGGCGGATCTCGAAGGGCTCTACCATGAACATGCGGCTGAAAAAATGGGAGTATCGCGCCAGACTTTTGGAAGAATCGTCGAAGTAGCGAGAGGCAAAATCGCCAGAGTACTGGTTGAAGGACTAGCACTTCGTATCGAAGGAGGTGAAATCGTGATGGCCGAACAGCGCACTTTTAAGTGCCAGCAGTGTCAGCACATGTGGAGTGTACCCTTCGGGACAGGAAGACCTGATAACTGTCCGGAATGCAAGAGCAAAAACATATGTCGCGCCGAAGGTGAGCGAGGAGTTGGGAAATCAGGGCAAGGATGCCGGCGAAATCCGTGTAGCAGGTCCCAGTAAGATCTACTGGCAAGCGACATAATTGCCGCACGTCTTATGCGCTCGTGACTGCCTCCATGAGCTGAGCAGGGCAAATGCCGTAAGGCTGCAACCACAAGTCCAGTTTGAGGCGGGCTTAAACAGACAGGAGAAAATATATGAAGATTTGTTTTCCTACCGAAACACTGCAGGGGCTGGAAAGCCCGGTATATGAACACTTTGGGTCAGCCCCAGGCTTTGTTATCGTCGATACGGAGTCGAAGAACGTTGAAGAAATCAATAACAGTGACCTGCACCACGCTCATGGCATGTGCCAACCCTTAAAGGCTCTGGGAGGTCGCGTGGTTGACGCGATTGCGGTGGGGGGCATAGGCGTGGGGGCCTTGATGAAACTGCAGGCTCAGGGCATAAGGGTATTCCGTGTGACCCAAGGCACAGTAGGCCAAAACGTCCAATTCATCCTGAAAAATAACTTGCCGCAGTTCGATGCCAGGTTTACTTGTGCAGGACACGCCGGTGGCGGGTGTGCTCATTGAGGCTGAGACTTCTCTGTGCTGCAAGTAGCAGGGAGCGAAGAGGTCATCCTGGTGGATACGGGACTTGAGCGGTTTGTCGCGCCAGGGTATATGGGGGCGGGAACATGGCTTGAAGATCCACGAGTTTGAAGAGGCTCTCGGAGACCATGGGCTGCGGCCTGAGGACATAGACCCCGTCATTCACACTCATTTGTGCGGCCTGGCCGATTCTTAAAGCCTCCCTCGTTCTGAGCGAATTCCGGGAGGGGAAAGTTGGTGTGGTAAGGGGGCGGCCGGTGCGGAATATGCCGGGAGGCGGACAACCTTGGAGCTTGTCGCTTCAGGCCATTACGCCGCAAACGCCGTTCGTTGCGCCGGCGCCGATATGTTGGGCTAAGCCCGGCCCCTCCTGAGGGTAACGACGGTCACCTCGCCCTTCGAGTTAAACCTCACCGGCACGCCTGAAACCCCTGCTCCGGCGCTCGTATAACCCGGCATGCCTTCATATTCCCATTTTCCGTGGCAAAATCGCCTGGGCGCTTTACTGTGGGTGAATATGGGACCAAATGGAGGAATCAATATCTGTCCACCATGAGTATGACCGCACAAAAAAAGATTCGGCCTGTACTCGACCGCCTCTTTGTACACTTCATTCGAGTGAGAAACCAGAATGGAAAAGGTTTGGAGAGGCAACCCGTCGAAGGCGCTTTCCAGGTCGTGGGCCTTAAAATAGTGGCAGTCGTCGACGCCGACGATCCATATGGACTGCCCGCCCCGTTCAACCACATGGGAGTCGTTTAGAAGGAAGCTCACCCCCAGCTCCTTCAGAGATTCCAGGATTTCAAGGCAGTCGTGGTTTCCAAGCACCCCTAAGATACCGTCCTTTGCGCGAATTTCGGGGACCAGAAGGCGCATCCCGCTAAGCGCGGCTGCAAATGAACCGGAAGTCTCCATCCTGAAGTCGCCTCCGAGGATGCACATATCAGCCGGAGTTTGCCGAATTATTTCAATGACTTTTTCAGTCAGACCATCGAGCCCGTCGAGATGCAGGTCGGAAAGAAACAGGATCTTATAGCCGTCAAACGCAGGCGGCAGGTCGCAGAAGTAAAATGAGACCTCTTGCTTTTCTATAATCAAAGCGTTCTTCTTGCCGCGTTCATAGATGCGCAGCGCCTTGAATACGGATTTCATGAACAGGTGATAATAAACCGCATCTTCAAAGTTCAGGATCTGGCGAAAAGGGCTGGCGGTTATCTTGCACGAAACGAGTTCACGAAACCGGGTCAGTGCCCGGATTCGCCGTGGGTAGGACTCAAACGGCTTCCGAAGAAGCACCCCGTTCAGGAAAACCGAGCCAAAGTAGGCGCCAAGCCCGAATACTACTCCAAATAGCACGACGTATCCGACTGAGAGCGAATAATAAGGGGTGAACAATATAAACGGCAGGAGGCCCTCGGGGATTTGATCGAGTCCGAGGACTGCGTCGCCGCTGGTAAAAGAGAAACGTCTCTTGAGAAAGCTTGAAAGCAGGTCTCCGAGCATGCTCAAGAACCCTGCGCCCAGACCGAGCCAGAGAGGGAAACCCAAAACCGGGCCGATTAAGCCGCCGGTGATTATGCCGGCCAGAACGCCCCGGACGGTTTTATTCCTTCCGAACAGCGGCCGGCCGTCAAGGAATGAATAGCCGCCATCGATCGGGCGGCTCCATCTGGACTCAAATATCTGCGCAAGAAAAGGCGGAGCGAAGTTGGCGAGCCAAAGCAAAATCAGCAATCTAATAAAGAGCGCCATTTTTCAATTCCAGGGCGCGCCTCGCGGAGCGTCGAATCCTCGTATGATAGACTTATGAACGCTAATCTTTGACCTGTCCGGCGACAGGATAACGCAGGATCATGGTCAGCAGGAAGCCCGCAACAGGAAGCACACCTATGCACTTAATCGCCACAGGGACCCCGAAATGATCTGCTATGACGCCCAGAAGCGTTACGCCGATTCCTCCTGCTCCGATCGCGAACCCGACCACCAGGCCCGATACGACCCCAAGGTTGTGCGGAAAAAGGTTCTGTCCCATAACAACTGTAACGGAAAAAGTGGAAATAAGGATCACTCCGAATAAAAACACAACCGCAAAAAGAGCCGGCCCTTGCAGCCAGAGTATAAATGGAAACAGCAGGGTGCTGCCCAACATTGAAACCCTCAGCCAGAAGCGGTGACCCCACCTGTCGGCCAGGGAAGCTCCGGCAAGGGTTCCCACTGCGCCGCCGATCAGAAAAAGGCTGACAAGTTTTCCGGCAAAGACAGGATTCCCTCTCAGGTAATTTATGTAATAAAACGGAATATAGGTCATCATGCCGAACATGATCCAAGTCCTCATTATGATCGCGCACATGATAATAAAGAGCGCCCGGTAAGCCGCTTTAGAGCTTGCGGTTTTCGCCTTGATAGCTGACTGCGTCCAGGAGTTCGGCACAGCAACGGTCCGGCGAAGCAGGATGATCGCAGCCACAAAAATCAGGGGCAGGACAACTATCCAACCTAGAGATGAAAAGCCTCTGTAGTGGATGATGGACAGAGCAAGGATCGGGCCGAGCGCTATTCCCATATTCCCGCCAACCGAGAAGACTGACATTCCGGTCGCCATTCTCTGGCCGGTAAAAAAGCGCGCAGTTTTGAATCCCTCCGGATGGTAGCAGGCTATGCCCATGCCGCTGACGGCCACCAGAAGCAGAACCAGACCGTAGTTTCGAGCCAGGGGGAGGAGGCAGAAGCCTGCCCCGGCCAGAAAAGCTCCCAGAGGCAGAAGGAAAGCCTTTTCTTTTTTATCGGAGAGCAGGCCGAATAAGGGCTGAATGACTGAAGAGGTCATATTGGACATTATGAGGATCATGCCGGTCATAGTATAAGACAGATTCAGATTGTCTTTGAGAAAGGGAAGAACTGCAGGCAGCGCTCCCTGGAACGTATCCACGGCCATATGACCGCTCGAAAGCAACAAAAGCACTTTTAAATTGAATCTACTCACTATAAAATCCCGTAAAAGGGTGAACGGCCAGTATCCATTCGGGAACCCGAAGCCTGCCCGGCTAAGGCTGGAGATTGACCCCGCCCTGGGCGGCAATTAGGCCTGATGCCTCATGGCGCTTGTTCCCGGTGGACTTTGGGCGGGAAATTTAACCCCTTTTTCGCGAAATGAGAACCAAATAGCGATCCTCGCAATGGAAAAAGATCATACGAAAACCCTCGCCGCCATTCTGATAATGTCCATCGTGCTGTTTGTGTTTTTCCTGACTCGCTCGCGCTGGGACGGGCCGCTCCCCGAGCGCGAGTTCCACCCTGCCGTTATGGTTGAGCTAAAAGGAGATATCCCCAAACCTGGAATCTACGCACTTGACAGTGCTACAGCCACTGTCGCCGCCGCCGCCGCCATGGCAGGCTGCCCATTGGAAATCCCGGCGGCTGTCGCGCCTCAAAAGCTTATCTCCGGACAATCCCTGGAAATTCTTCGTCACCAATCGGAAATCACAATAAAATTCGCACGCATGCCCGGTGCGGCCCTCCTCGCAGGCGGGCTGAAGCTCGACTTGAATTCAGCCTCCATGGACGAGCTTCTTCTCATTCCTCACATACGTTCCGAAATTGCGGCATCTATCATGGAAAGAAGGCGTGAAAAGGCGTGGGAACAAGTCGATGATTTAATTGAAATCCGTGGAGTAGGCCAAAAAACCGTGCAAAAACTTCAGGATTACATCGAGATATCGGCTCACAACCACCCGTGACTGTCCTGCAACAGGGACCCTCACTGGTTGAAGGATCGACAACCGGCGCCGAATCTTTAAATCAGCGCTAATAATAGTAAGTCCCCCTCCTTTTTTTCCGCCACCGCCCTGTAGCCCATCCCATGAACCAGCCGGAAAGCATGACAAGCGCTCCGGCCACAAACCACCGGATGTTATGGGAGAGTTTGAGGTTTTCGTTTTCCTGAATCAGCGTCTGTATATTTCCCTGCGCGCTCGCCAGGCCGGCCTTTGCGGCGTCATACTCGGACTTTAGCTTCATATAATTTGCCGAACCGCCTTTGAGTTCCTCGTAGGCTGCATTGAGCTTGGTGAGTTTGTCCGTCAGTTCTTTTTCTTTTTGCGAGAGTTCCGTTTTCTCCTTGTCAGCTTCGCCAAGTTGGGCCTTCATGGCCGCGTTTTCCGTTTCGAGCTCCCGCGTCATTGACGAATCGGGCATCCGTGGGCTCAGAAACCTCGATGCGATCCATCCTTCCTGCACCTTGCCGTCTGGTTTGCGGTAACGCACTTTCGTATATGATCCCGGATTCACGAGTTCGACGTCAGATGCTGGTGGAACCATGAGAAGGGTTTTGCCGCTGTTTGATGGAGTGACGTGAAGCGGGAGCTCCTGGGTGTCGGTCGTGTATGCTTTTACGGCCAGTGCGGCGCCCGCCGGGCTCAGGATCGCCAAGGCAGTCGCCAGCGCCAGTGCAGATCGGAATCTATCCATATTCTTTTGCCTCGCAACCTGATAATTACATTAATAACTGTTTGCGTATAAATCGGAGGCATTATAGATTCGCCTCCTGCGCCGGGCAAGGGAAAACCCGATGTGGCGCATTTTCACCGGCTCTCAATACCCGAAAGTCACAAGAATATGCAAAAACTTCCTGAATTGATTGACACACACGCTCACCTGGATTTCCCTGAATTCGCCGGTTCCATCCCGGCCGCCATCGAACGGGCGGCGCAGGCCGGGGTCAGCGTAATCGTGACGATAGGCGTCGATATCAAGACCAGCCGCAACGCAGCCCAAATAGCCCGGAGCTATGACCGGATTTACGCCTCAGCCGGGATCCATCCCCACGCTTCATTTAGTATGGATGCCGGCGATCTCCGGGAACTGGAGAAAATTGCCGCCGACCGAAGAGTTGTTGCGATCGGTGAAATCGGGCTTGACTATTTCCGCGATCTACAACCACGCCCAATCCAGAGAGAGTGCATGAAGCAGCAGATCGAGTTGGCTGTAAAAATAGCAAAACCGGTAGTTTTTCACATTCGGGACGCCTGGGAGGATTTTTTTCGAATCGTGCCCGAATTTGCCCCATCACTGCCCCCTTCCGTCATGCACTGTTTCTCGGGAGACTGGAGTATTGCGCGCAGATGCCTGGACATGGGATTCTATCTCTCTATCCCCGGCGTGGTCACATTTCCCAAAGCCCAATTCCTCCAGGACGTGGTAAGGCGCGCACCATTGGACAGGCTGCTTGTGGAGACCGACTCGCCCTATCTCGCCCCTGTTCCGTACAGAGGCAAGACAAACGAACCCGCTTACCTCCTCCATACTGCAGGAAAAATCGCCCAGTGCAGGAAAGAACCCTTCGAAAAAGTGGCCGCCCATACCACGCAAAATGCGCGGACGGTTTTTGAAATATAGTTTTGCAGAAAGCGTTAAAGCATGAAACGTCAGAAAAAAATCTTCCTCATTTTTTGCATTGTAATTCTTTGTATCGGCGCCGACCGGCTTACAAAAGAGATAGTCAGGTCGGAGCTGCCGAGAACAAAGTCTCTAACATTGGTGCAAGGAATGCTCAGCCTTGACTACGTCGAGAATAAGGGAGGAGTTTTCGCCTTCGAGTGACTTCTACCGGAAATGTGGCGCGGGAAAATCGCCACTATGGGCGCCGCTGTATTGCTGGGCATGGGCATTGTTTTTCTAATGGCCGCCAATGGACTTCGATTTCTCCCGGTGCTTGGTTTATCCCTGTTTTGCGGCGGCAGCCTCTCTAACTTGTTTGATCGAATCGCATTCGGAGGAGTGGTTGACTTTGTCAACTTCGGTTTGGTTGGACTTCGACCCTACATTTTCAACCTGGCCGATGTGGAAATAGGAATAGGAATAATTATTGTCATCTTTAGCAGCGCAATCAATCTGCATCTCAAGTATCTAAGATCATAATTGCGATTTCCTATTGCATTGGCGTAAAACATATTTATAATAATTTGAACCTGCAATTGGTTCGAGCTTAATGACGTTCATTAAACTCGGTTTTTCCTTGGGACGAATTATCTCCACGATGGAGGGTTGCGCCAATGGCAAGAAAAATTATCGAAATCGCATCAGAGATCGTACAGGCTCAAGTTTCTTTAGCTCCAATGTCGACTGGTGAAATCAGTTCATCACTCCGGCATGTCTTTGGTACTCTCATGGAACTGCAAAAGGCGGAATCCGGCGAAATTGAACTGGCTCTGGCGCTGGAACCGGCCGCTATTCAGGAAAAAATTCCTGGACCAGTCACAGCGGAAAACTCAATTCAGAATGACAAGGTAATCTGTCTTGAATGCAGCGCCGAAATGAAGCAATTGACTCAGAAACATCTGACATCCCATGGCATGAGCTCAAAAGAGTACAAGAAAAAATACGGCTTCCCAATGCGTACTCCGTTGGCTGCAAAAGCATTAACCAAGGCGCGCAGCAAGGCTGCAAAAAAGAGGGGATTACCCGCTAATCTGGTGAAAGCGATAGAGGCGAGGAGACAGAGCAAGGCGCAAAACGTTGCGTCAGGTTCACAGGAAAAGCAACAACCTGTCGTGAAAAGACGCCGTAAGCAGAAGAGCGAATGAATCGCTTTCCGCCGTCATGAGATCAGGTTTGAGGTTGTTCGCCCGTAAGTAATCATGGTGTCTTCTAACACGCGGAAGGTCAAAGCCGCCTGCGGTGAGGGGCCGGATTAGCGCTTGCCTGCACTGATATCCGGCCTCCTTATATGATCTGCAGCCTGGGGTTGGTTATTTCGTTGCGTAAGAAAGAATGTGAGCTTAAGGTTCGCATGAATTCTACCTTTGCGTAACCATCTCCAGCAACCGCCTGTAGTAAGCATAATTCTCAAAGGTTACGTCCTCACGAATCCTGCCGCCAGCCAGAGGCGCGTATCCGCCATAGGCCAGAAGCGGTGGGACCTTCTGTTCGATCTCTCGTCTTATGGCGTCCTTGCCGCGCCGGAGCGCATCCAGATCGATGCCTCCTATCAGACGTAAATCCCGGCCGAACTCCCTGCGAATGTCACGATAGTCCATCGCCTCGATATTCACCTCGCAGGCCCACAGGCAGTTGAAACCCCATTTCAAAATACTTGGAATCAATATCCGAGCGTTCGCATAAGTGCGAAATATTACGGTCTCCACACCATATTGTCTGATCACGGCTAAAACCGGCTCATAGCTTTTGAGTACGAATTCTTCATACATCCCCGGTGAGATCAATGGCTTGTCATTGCCGCCGATAGGTTCGCTGAACACCACTGCATCCACATCGACCATTCGAAGTATGCGCTCGGTCAGTTTGGCTGCAAACTCACCCTGAATCGACATGCTCTCGCGCACGAGTTGCGGATCGTATATGAGCTGCTCGATCAATTCCTTAAAGCGGTTCCACCCCCGCACGCCCATTGAGAGAAAAAAACCGCGGTGCACCCGCAGCATCAACGGGTAATCCCGCGCCTTTCCCGCTTTTATATGAACGGCCAAATCTCCCGGAAGGCGGCCATCGTCACGGTGATCGAGACTCCTTCGCAAAACCGCCAACCCGGAAAGCGAAACGGGCCATTTTTTTACTTCTGGGACCGGATCGACGTCAGGCTCCAACTCCGCATGACGATCTGAGGCAAAAACCTTCCGGATATCAGCCCAACGCCCAAGCCCTTGTTTTCGCCAAACCTTCAGAACCTCATCCCTTATCCCTTCTTCCAAATAAGGAACACGATCAGGTTTGCCAAAGCGCATTACCTCCAAAAACCTCTCACGGCTGTTCATCGTCAACTTTTCGCTTTCAGGTTGTTCGAATCGTGAAAATATGCCAGCCCTCGCCAGGTAAGCCAATCGACAACCACACCAAGACAGGCGCCCGCTGCTATGTCGCTGAAAAAATGGTATTGAGTTACAATCAAAGCCAGTGCAAGGACAAAGAGCAATCCTGCGCACACGGCGCGCAGCCGGGGGAAGTACCGGCAGACTCCCAGCACCAAAACAGTGAAGACCGCCATATGCCCCGATGGAAAACTCGCAAAATCTCCCCCGCCATGAAACCAATGAAAGCCTAACCGATCGGGATGCAGGAGCCAGACGCGCGTATTCGTTCTTCCAAACAGCTCTTTTAGAAGCTCTTTGAGGACAAATGCGACTGGAACGGCCAGACCCATATGCTCCAGGAAATTCAAAATCCGGCCTTTGGCGGGTTTTCCTGCCTTGTACAGACGCCCGGTCCAACTCACAACAGTTATGATGCACACCATTAAGAATAAAAGGTCCGGCAAATTGGATACGCTCTCCGAGAAAAGAAAACCGTAACCGGCCTTTTCCGACACGAATTCCGCAAGCCTGACGTCCAGATAGAGGCAGCCGGAGACCGTCAAGGCGGCGCAAATCACAAAGCCGCCAAAGGGGGTTTTCCATCTCATGTCGAAACCTGTGAGCAGACAGTGAACCTGAGTGGAATAAATCTGCTGAAGTTCTCCCTGACTTCGTCTTCAAGATCGTATTTGCTGAGGCCCATCCTCCACTCTTCATAACGCTCCAAATCCACGTATTGCTCCGAGTTGAGGCCACAAATAGCATGATAACACACGACTGCGTAATAATCGCCCGGCAGCGAAGAAACGGCCCCCACGCACATAACCGAAAACGTTGGGTTCATAGCCGCCCGTCTTGAGTCTCTTTTTTGCTGTCACTATTCTGAGGCATGAGATAATTTAAGTTTCCTGGGACAAGGTGCGACGGCCACCCGGATTTAGCTTGACAAAAAACGGTCCCTGTCGGTTATAGTAACGTCGGCATTGCCTTTGTGGGAGAAACGGAATTGGTCTTCAAGGCCGTAAGTCACAAAACAGGGACCTCGCGTTCATTTTGCCTTTTACTTGCGGCTTTCATATTCACCGTTACCGCCTTGGTCCATTTAACCCACAGCAAGGAAGATTTTCACTCAACTGCCTGCGAACCAGCTTCCTGTGCTGCGAGTGATGCGCTCAACCGAGGAGCCGCACAGCCATGTCTGGCGTGCATGATCGTAAAGGCGTTCCAGACAGCGCAAGTGATTTTGTTCCTTCTTCTCCTGCACATCGCCACACTACTATCGGGCTGTCGCCAGCCTAACAAATCGGAATTTCACTCAATTCCCATCCTTTCCCATCAATGGGTTCGTGGCCCGCCTGCGTTTGCCCTGCCTTCGTAGTTTCGATTTATGAGAAGATCTATCAATTAGTTGATGTGGGCAAAGCTCTTGACATAGAATAATACGCGAGCGGCCTGGCTCAGCTTCCGGCCGCCTTGTGAGGCCCCGCACCCTGAGGCTGATTGCTCACCGAGGCTTAATATGCGATTCAAGAAGAAAACTATCGCGGCAGGCGCGGCCCTGGCGGCCTTGGCGCTCATCATTTCGATCGGGGTATATTTCGCCAAAAATTCCGGCAATCCGCCGACATCGGAGCCAAGTGCCGGAGAATCAAACGCCAAACAGGTCGATGCTCTTGCGGCAAAGAGCGTGGAACTCAACGAAACACAGGTCCGGTCGGTCAAGGTCGAGCCGGCGACAGAGCGGACTTTCGTCATCCAGCGGGAAGCGGTCGGAAGCATCGATTTCAACCAGGACATGACGGTCCAGGTCTTTTCGCCCTATCAGGGGAAAATCGCCGGTCTGTTTGCAAAACTCGGCGATGAAACCGTCAAAGGCCGGAAGCTCTATGCGATAGACAGCCCGGACCTCGGCCAGGCCGAATCGGCCCTCATCGCAGCGGCGGGAGTCTTCGAGCTGAGCACCCGCACGTTGGTGCGCGCCAAAAAACTCTATGAGACCCAGGGGATCTCCCAGAAAGACCTGCAGCAGGCGGTCTCCGATCAGCAGAGCGCGGAGGGCGCCCTCAAGGCGGCCCGCAATGCCGTCCGCCTGTTCGGCAAGACTGAAGCGGAGGTCGATCAAATTGTGGCCAAACGCAGGATCGACCCGATTATGGTCGTGCCGAGCCCGATAACAGGCCGCGTAACGGCCCGCAATGCTGCGCCCGGACTCCTGGTGCAGCCTGGAGCGCTCCCCGCCCCTTACTCGGTTTCAGACATCTCGACCATGTGGATGCTGGCATACGTTATCGAGAGCGACAGTCCGCTCTTCCACGTGGGCCAGGAAGTCAAGGTCAAGGTAATGGCCTATCCCGACAAGGTGTTCGAAGGGAAGGTTTCGACCATCGGGGCCGCCGTAGACCCCGTTACTCACCGGCTCCTGGTGCGCTCGGAAATCCGCGATCCGAACCACGAACTGCGGCCGGGAATGTTCGCCACGTTTGTAATTCGCACGGGCGACTCTGTTCGCTCAACAGCAGTCCCGGCCGGCGGCGTGGTCAGGGAAGGCGAGGGCGCAATGACGGTTTGGGTCACCACGGACAGCCGGACCTTTGTCAAACGCAGCGTGAAAGTCGGCCTCCAGCAGGACGGCTACGATCAGATCGCCGATGGCCTGCAGCCCGGCGAGCTTGTCGCGACCGAAGGCGCGCTGTTCTTGAGCAACGCCCTGATGAACGCGTCCAGATGAGAAGTCTTAATAAAGGTAACCCATGCTGAAATCCGTTCTTGCGTTCGCCCTGGGCCGACGCCCGATTATCCTGCTGTTCCTGCTGATTTTTCTCGCGGGCGGATTCGTTGCTTACTCGATGCTAAACATCGAGGCCTACCCGAATCCGGCGCCTGTGATCCTTGAAATTACCGCCCAGGCCGCCGGCCAGTCCGCAGAGGAGATGGAGCGCTACTACACAATCCCGCTGGAAGTCGGTCTTTCCTCCACGCCGGGAGTCGATACCATCCGCTCGACATCGTTCTACGGCCTGTCTTTTGTCCGTGTCACATTCAAATACGGCGTCGATTACTACTTCGCCTACACTCAGGCGGCGCTCAACATGCAGCAAAAGGTCAGCCTTCCCAACAATGTTCAGCCCACTATCCAGGGATCGAGCCTGGTAGGCGAGATTCTCCGTTACCAGGTGATCGGACCGCCCAACTTCGGGCTGACCAATCTTCGTACAATCCAGGACTGGATCCTGCAGCGCCGCCTGCTTACGGTCCAGGGAGTTGTGCAGGTCAACTCATGGGGCGGTATGACCAAGGAATTCGAAGTCGAGGCCGATCTCAACAAGCTCGATGCATACAATGTGACCATACCCCAATTGGTCGCCTCCATTGGCAACGCTAACATCAATGTGGGTGGGCGCACGATCAATATCGGCCAGCAGTCGGTGAACATCCGCGGCGTCGGTCTGATCGACAGCGGCGGCGCGGCAGATTTGACTCAAGGCTGGAGGGTCGATGACATCCAAAATATCGTCCTCACGCAATCCAACGGCGTTCCAGTCCTGGTGAAAGACGTCGCAAAGGTCTATGTCGGGCATGCGCCAAGGTTAGGCAAGTGCGGCCGCGATAAAGAAGATGACGTGGTGGCGGCTATCGTGGTGATGAACCGGACGCTGCATACAAAAGATGTGCTGGCGCGCGTCAAGGCGGAGGTCGAGAAGATCAACAGCGACGGGACGCTGCCTCCGGGAGTCAAGGCAGTTCCCTTTTATGACCGCGGCTGGCTCGTCTCGATAACCACCAACACGGTCGTGCACAACGTCATCTTCGGCTTCCTGCTGGTTTTCCTGATCCAGTGGATTTTTCTGGGCAATCTGCGCAGCGCCCTCATCGTAGGCATAAATATTCCCTTCGCGCTCTTCTTCAGCATCATCATTATGGTGCTTCGAGGGGAAGACGCGAACCTTTTGTCCATCGGAGCCATCGACTTCGGCATCATCGTGGATTCAGCGGTGATATTAGTCGAGAACATATTTCGGAATTTACAGGCCAAAGATGATGAAAGAAATCTGCTCCTGGAAAACCTTTCCGAAGGGCAGTTCGGAACAGATCCTACCAGCCATAAAGCGGCCACCAGCAAGGCATGGACCAATCGAATGCGCATGATCTACATTAGCGCCCTGCAAGTGGATAGAGCAATATACTTCTCAACCATGATAACGGTTGCGGCGTTCATTCCGCT
>PLSV01000307.1 GCA_003165235.1 Syntrophobacteraceae bacterium | reverse complement strand
GCCTGCCTGTCTTCCTGCCAGGGCCAGCAACCGGGCGCAATCGGCGGCAAACGCCGGCGTAGTTTCGCGGGTCAGGTCAGTTCCACAAATTATTACCGGTCTTTTGCTCGATCCGAGATGTTCGGCAAGTGAGGCTATCCTGGCTGGGATCTCACGATCTCCATGTTCTACGGCCAGCGCACGATAAAAATCCTTTGCCTCTTTTCCGAACGCCGCCGAATCCTTTTCGACCGCCTTACAGACGAGCATGCCCACGTACAGCTCAATCTCGCCGGGCGCAGCCGGTATATGTTCGAAATTGCATGGCAGGGAGACCGGACGAGGATCGATCGTCACAATTGGCGCCTGCCTCCTGGAGGCCTGCCTGAGCGCCAACGTGGCCATCCCCCCTTCGTTGAGCGGATCGGCCCCTGCAACGATGACAAAATCCGCTTGCTCGATTTCCCGCATCGAAACGGCGATTTCGCTGTCAAGCTCTTCAAGGGCCGAACGGGTCTTACGGAGCTTTGCGGGATCGGCAAAAAATACTGGGCCCCTCCAGCCTCGGGTTCTGCAGATTCGCTTGAGCATGCACTGGGCTTCGAGGCTGTTTCGAGTCGAGCCGACTGCGGCAATGGCATTGGGACCGTATTTCTCGGCAATATTGCCCAGAGATTCCCGCGCTTTTGCAAATGCGGTCTGCGAGGAAACCACGCTCTCTCCGACCCGCGCCGCCCAGGGGCGCTTCTTGTGGCCGGCGCCGCCATTGGAGTAGGAAAATCCGAATCTTCCGGCGTCGCAAATAAAGTACCCGTTCACATCATGGTTGTAGCGCGCCTCCACCCGCATGACCCCGCGGTAATGGGCGTTCCCTATCGTATTGCACCCCAGCGAGCAGTGGTTGCAAAGGGAAGGCGCTCTCTGGAGGTCCCATCTGCGCACTTTGAACCGGGCGGTCTTGTCGGTGTAGACGCCCGTAGGGCAGATGTCCACCAGGTTTCCTGAAAAAGGGCTTTCGAGCTTGCCGTCCGAGAACCTGCCGAAGTAAAGGCGGTCCCCTATCTGCATGGGGCCGAGGTCTCTGTATCCGGCAAACTCCTGGTAAAACCTCGAACAGCGGTAGCAATGGATGCATCGGTTCATCTCATGCTGAATGTAAGGTCCCAGGTATTGGTCGCGATACGTTCGCTTCCTGCCCCGGTACCTCCGGGCGCTGTGCCCGCCGGACACTGTTTCATCCTGCAGCAGGCATTGTCCGCCCTCGTCGCATACCGGACAATCCAGGGGATGGTTCACCATCAACAGCTCTATGATTCTCTTACGAAATTGAACCGCTTCTTCGTCGGTTGTCGAAACGACCATCCCATCCTGGGCATCGACCATGCAGCTCATCTGCACGCCCTTGAAGGGACCCTGGACAAATTTGACCGCGCACATCCGGCATGCTCCAACCGATCCCAATGCCTCGTGATAGCAGAAGCGCGGAATTACAATGCCCAACCGTTCGGCGGCGTCGATGACTTTACTGCCCTTCGGGACATCTACTTCAAGATCGTCAATGACCAGCCTCGGCATGGAAAGGACATCCTTTTTCGCTAATGTGTTGGCGGACTTCGTCTTCAAAAAAATCCAGAAGGCTGATTACCGGCTCGGCGGCCCCGGGAGCAAGAGCGCAATAAGAGTTCCAAACCTCTTTGCACAGCGCCCTCAAATTGGGGATGAATTCCTCCTCCCCCTTTCCATTTTCGATTCTCCACAACAGGTCGCGCATGTAGGGCAGCCCCTCCCGGCAGGGCGTACACCACCCGCAGGACTCGCGAGCGAAGAATTGCATGAGGTTCAGAGTGGCGCCCACAAGACAGGTTTTGCGATCGAAAACCATAATGGCGGCTGTGCCCAGACGGTTTCCGATCGCCTTCAAATCCTCGAAATCCATCCGGATATCGTAGTGCTCCCCGGTCAGGAACCGGGTCGAAGCGCCTCCCGGAAGGCATGCCTTGAATTCAGAACCCGGAGTCATTCCTCCGCAGTGTTCATCGATTATTTCACTCAGCCTCGTGCCCATCGGCAACTCAACCGCGCCTGGAACATTCACTTTACCGCTTATGCAGTAAAGTTTCGTGCCGGCCCCATCAGGGGTGGCGCTAAGGCCCTTGAACCACTCGGGACCGTTGCGAAGAATATGAGGGACATTGGCCAGGGTTTCCACATTGTTCACAACCGTCGGCTTTTCCCAGAGGCCCTTCTCGGTCGGGTACGGAGGCGGCTTTACCGGGTTTGCCCTTTTCCCCATTATGGCGTTGAGCAGCGCGGACGCCTCCCCGCAGATGTATCTTCCTCCGCTTCGGTGAACGACAATATCAAAAGAAAAATCCGTGCCCAGAATGTTATTGCCCAGAAATCCCGCCTGCCGCGCATATTCCAACTCGCGCTCTAATATGACGGCGCTGCTTTCGTAGGACGGACGCACGAAAAAAAAAGCCTTGGAAGCCGAAAAAGAATAACCCGCCAGGATCATCCCCTCGATTACGCAGTGTGGGTCAACATGGACCAGCATGCGGTCCTTGAACGTTCCGGGCTCCATCTCGTCGCCGTTTGCGGCAAGGTAGCGGGGGAAAGCGCCCGAATCCGGCACTGCAGCCCATTTCTTCCCGGTCGGAAAACCGGCGCCGCCCCGGCCCAGCAGGCCTGCTTCACTCACCAGCCTTACGATCTCTTTGGGAGAAATCCCCCCGCCTATGAACTTTTCGAGCGCCTGGTACCCGCCGCTTTCGCGGTATTCGTCCAGGGTNNACCCGCTTGTTTATCACCATTGCGGGAGCACGGTCGCAATACCCGATACAGCAGACCGGCAGAAGCGTGAAGGTCCCGTCCGCGCTGGTCTCCCCCATGGCGACGCCGGCCCGCGCGCTTATGTAGTCGATTACGCGCTGGTGGCCCTCGAGCCAGCACACGGTGCTGTCACAGACTTTGATTACATATTTGCCTACCGGGCTGCGGTATATGTAATCATAAAAAGTGGCGAGCTCCTCCAGCTCCAATGGCGTCATGCCGAGCAGCGCCGCCGCTTCGACCATGGCTTCATCGCTCATCCAGCCCTGGATCTCCTGTATTTCAAACATTACATCTATGGCTTTCTCGCGGGGCGATTCCGCCTCCGCAATCATTTTCTGGACCTTGAGTTTCAATGCATCCGGAAGCATATTAGTTTTAGTTTCCAGTTTTTAGTTTTTGGTTTTTGGTTTTTGGTTTTTGTTTACGACTATACTACGATGTACATTGACGACGAATATGAGCCAAGAATGTAATTTGCTGAAATTCTTTCATATTACATGAGTTTGCATTATTTTGAGTCAACTGCAAACTAAGTCTGTGCCGGTAAAAGTCAATCGGTGAAGGGTGAAGGGTGAGCAGAGGATGGAAATTTGGTGCAGGCGGACGTGCTCTGGTTTTCATGTTAAAGACCATTACGGTGTCTTGAGGTAACAATGCGAAGGTGGGGTAATGATTAACGATCAGACTCTGCGCGAGATTGTCAAACGCATCGTTGCAGCCACAGAACCCAGCCGGGTAATATTGTTTGGCTCCTACGGACGCGACGATGCCGACGAGGATTCCGACCTTGATATTATGGTTATCCAACCACGGGAGAGCAACCGTGGAGAAGAAATGGTGCGCCTGCGCCAAATTATTGGTCCTGTCGGGATCGGTGTGGAGGTGTTGGTATACTCGGAAGCCGAATATGAGCGGCGCAGCCGCGTAGCCGGCACATTACTCTACTGGGCGCGCAAGGAAGGGCGTACGATATATGAAGCCCCACATTATTTAGATCGACATCATCTCAAAGCACGAGGCCGCAGATTTGGTTAGGCTTATCTACTCCTGGGCCGAGAAGCTCGTGCAGACGGCGTCTGGAGGGCCTGATGAACCAGCCGGCTGTTGAAGATTTCATGAAACCCGCAGAAGCCTACCGGTGGCTGCTGGACTACTCCACAACCACCGCTTTATATCAATCGATGAGAAGTCTGCTCAACTGGGACCAGCGCACGTACCTGCCAAAAGGAGGCCATTCACACAGGGCGCGGCAAATTGCGGCGCTTACTGCTTTTCTTCACAGGCGCGCGACCGATCCCGAGTTCGCGGAAATGCTTGCTAAGGCCGAAGCCTCGCAAGTCCCCGGTCAACCGCTTTCCGATGAAACTGTGAATCTGCGTGAATGGAGAAGAAACTACGACCGCGCAACCAGGATACCGGAGGCGCTCGCGGTCGAGTTGGCGAAAGCGGCCTCGCAGGGAGAGCTTGCATGGGAAAGCATGAGGCGCGAAAATGACTGGAAGGGTTTTCTTCCTTTCCTCAAGCAAATCATAAGCCTTAAGCGGCAGGAGGCCGCCGCGCTCTCTACCGGTGGGGAAGAGATTTACAATGCGCTGATCGAAGATTTCGAACCGGGGGAAAACGTCGGGAGTATCGAGGCGCTCTTCGACAGGCTGGCGGACGCTGCTTTCGAATTGCTCGAAAAAATCGAAGCCGCGCCCCGAAAACCGGACCCCGCCGCTCTGCAGGGTGATTCGCCTGAGTCCGTGCAGAAGACCTTCATCATGGAAATACTCTCTCAACTGGGCTACGACCTCGACGCAGGCAGGATAGACCCGTCGGCCCATCCTTTCACCTCGAAGATCGGACCGGGAGACGTTCGCATCACTACCAGATTCGATCCGAACTCGTTTGTCATGGCCCTTTTCAGCTCGATTCACGAGGCAGGGCACGCCATGTACGAGCAGGGGCTTCCGGTCGAACACTGGGGCACCCCGCGCGGCAGGTCGGTATCCATGGCGATCCACGAATCTCAGTCGCGCATGTGGGAGAATTTGGCGGCAAAGTCCCCAGGGTTCTGGAAGCATTTTTATCCTTTAGCGCGCAGGCGCTTCCCCTGGCTGAACAAAATCGATATCGACAAATTCCTCTTCGCCTTGAACGAGGTTCGTCCAAGCCTCATTCGCACCGAAGCAGATGAGGTTACCTACAACCTGCACATCATTATGCGATTTAAACTGGAAAGGATGCTGATCGGCGGCGAGCTTGAACCCGAGGACCTTCCCGAAGCCTGGAACGCCGGGATGGAACGATATTTACGGATGCTCCCGCCCGACTATTCGAGCGGCGTGATGCAGGACGTGCACTGGTCCTCGGGAGCAATCGGCTATTTCCCGAGCTATGCCCTTGGAAACATGTATGCGGCGCAGTTTTACGCGAAAGCGGAAGAGAAGCTTGGCAATTTGCAGGAAATGTTCGAAGCGGGCGAGTTCGGTCCTTTTCTCGGTTGGTTTCGGCAAAACGTTCATTCGCAGGGCAGCCGCCATCTTCCGCGCAACCTGGTTAAGGCCGCTACGGGTGAAGACCTGACTGCGGATTACCTGATCGGTTATTTGCAACGAAAGTATGGAAGGCTGTACGAAATGTGACGAAAATTTGTGCCCCCGATGCTGCAAGTTTCCCCTTGCTTGATTATGCCAGAATTGGCATAGTTATCCCATGCTGGCCAAATCTTTAAAACCAGTTGAATGGGTGGGTAGCAGCCGCAAAGATATGCAGGCCATGCCGGAAGACGTTCAGGATACTTCGAACGAAGAGACCGAAGTATATCACGGGAGCGGTAATGTATTTGCCGACCTTGGCCTGCCTGATGCCGAAGAGCGCCTTGCCAGGGCGGAGCTTGCCCGCCAGATTCTCAACATCATTGCCAGGCGTCGCCTGACACAGGCCCAAGCTGCCGAACTCCTCGGTATAGACCAGCCGAAGGTATCGGCCCTGAGCCGGGGAAAACTATCCGGTTTTTCCATGGAACGCCTGTTTCATTTTCTGAATGCCCTTGGCCGGGATGTTCAGATTACCGTCAAGGCCAAACCACGTTCACGGCGACAGGCCCATTTGAAGGTCACCACCGCTTGATTTTTTTGGGGTATTTTTGCTGTGCACGTCTCAAAATAATACGGTACATCTTTGCATAATTGCGGTGCTTTCCTGAAGATGTTCCGAAACTCTGGGAATTGTGAGGGGGCAGCTTTTGAAATTAGAAAATTATATCTCTCTTGCACTTCTCTTAAGATTTCCATCTTCAAGGGCTGCCCCCTCTTCCTCCACGATGCTGTGCACGGCACTGTCAACAGGAATTGAAAATTACCCTTTGCGGTAATTGAAATTTTACCCCCTTGTCTTGGTGAACATGTTTTACGGCAATTGATGCCAAACAATGCTATATTCTTTCTTCCCACCCTGAGGATACGCAACGCCGGGGAGCGGCCCGAGCGCCGAGGTGGGGGGATAGACGGCGAGGCAGGGTTTCTTTGGCTTTGCCCTGTCTTTTGATACGCCGGAATCCCCCAAATGCGCTAAACCCAAATGTGCTTGCGCCGAAAATTCCGTCCAGGAGAACTGGTAGTTCATTTCTTTTAGCGGGAAAAAAGCAAAGGAGCGAGCGGCTTGAATAGCTTGTGGACGCGCAGGTTATCTTCCGCATAACAACAGTGTTCGCAGTCGCACGAGCCGGCGAGATTTGAAAGACCTTCAGCGGTCATTGCCTGTCGCCGAAAAGCACGATACGCGGCGCCATTCCAAATTTCGCCGAAGCTCTTTTCCGCGAGACTTCCCATAATGATATTGCAGGAGCCGCAGGGAATAACGGTCCCATCCACTTTGACCTCGCAGGAGAACCACCCGGCGTAACAGGGCATCTTTTTGCCCGACTCTCCGTAAGAGTCATAGCGAAGCAAGGTGGGCGCAATGTTGTGCTCGATAGGAAGCGGCCTGAGACGCTCCGCCAGGGTCTTCAGCGAGTACAACAGTTCCTCCTTTTCGCCGGAAGAGAGAACATATTCATGCAGTTGTCCCTGCGCGGACAAAAGTGGGGAGAAGGAAATCTCATCACAGCCCGTCGATAGGGCGAGATCGGCCGTCTTCGAAATCTTTCGAAAGTTGAACCGGTTTATGGGTTGGTGGAGCCTGACCAGGGGCCGTGTCTTCGCTTTTTCTTTCCTGAGACGGCACAGGGTCCGGATTGAGTCGATCACCTTTTGAAAATTAGCCGAATCGCTTCCGTGATACTGCCGTTTGTAATCTTCCGGGGAGCACGCCCAAAGACTAACCTGCAAGACATCCAGCCCTGCGCCAAAAAGGGATTCGATCCGGCGTTCATCGAGCAAGGTCCCATTAGTTATGAGAGTGACATGCATGCCTTTTTCTTTAGCCAGGGAAATGAGGTCCGAAATCCAATGGTGGAGCAAAGGCTCTCCCTCGCCCGTCAGGAAAAGGGTCCTGGTATTCCGGGAACGCAGTTCCTCGCAAAGCTCTGCAAACATCTCCAGGGACATATCGGGAATGTTGTGATTCCCCGGCGACGGCCTGTGGGCAACCGGGGAATGGAACCGGCGCCCTAAACAGCGCAGGTTGCATCTGCGTGTTACATCCACCGATATAAAGAAGGGACCCGTAAAGGCCGACTTACCCGTGAGAAGCCCCTGCAACAAACGCAATTTCTGTATTGGCGTGGCCACAGGGTCCCTGTCATTGGGCGGTCGCAAGAAACTGTTCCCGGTCCCTTCCGTTCAAAAAATATCCTTAACTGGCTGGATTGTGTCCCGAAAAACTTTTGGCGCGGCCCCAAAGCCCGTAAAACCTTACGAGTTCCCAATCGAACATTCAAGTAATATGTCAAAGTTAAGAAGATCTAATTGCTCATTCACAGTGGGGCCTTCTTTATTCCGGTTGTTTGTTTCATTTTGTGAAGGCGCCCCTTGCATGCTCTTCTTCATCATACGGTCAGACTGGATAACCCGCCCAAAAATAATGCTTGTATACAATTAAATTGCATGATAGTAAAAGCTCCATGAAAATGCGAGGCGAGGATTGTATCTTTTTCCAGTTGGCAAAAGCTGCCCAGACGGGCTCACGGTTCTGGAGTCAAAAGGTTGCGGCCCTGAACCTGACGGCCACTCAGGCCATGGTTTTGCGTTTCCTTTTCGACCGGGATGAGGTGACCTCAAGCGAACTCGGGAGCAGGACCGAACTGGACAGCGCCACGCTCACGGGAGTCCTGGACAGGCTGGAGGCTGCGGGGATCGCCGAAAGGAAACCGAGCCCCACGGATCGCCGGGCTATCCATATCCATCTCACAGAGAGAGGAAAAGAGGTAGGAAAGGAGGTCTCTCGATTAATGGGGCTCGCCAATGCCGAGTTTCTGGGGGGTATGAATCCTTCAGAGGAAAAAGAGCTGAAGCGCCTGTTGGACAAGGTAAGAGAGAGATAAATTTTTTTTCGCACATAACTCGTATGCAATCTAATTGCGTACAATGAATAAAAACATCTAACTCCGTCGAGTGCATGGGAATTAATCTTTTTTAATAATCTCAAAAGGAGGTGGCTTTATGTCTGAACTGATTACTATGCTGGGATGTCAGCGCCCTATCATCCAGGGACCCGTCGGAGAGATGAACAGCCCGCGGCTGGTCGCGGCCATCTGCGAGGCCGGCGCCTATGGGATGCTGGCTTTAGGATTCAGCGATGCCGATAGGACCCGTCAACTGGTCAAGGAGGTGAAATCGCTCACCGACAAGCCATTCGGCGCCAACCTTATGCTGCTTAATCCCAACAATCCCGGGATTCTCGAAGCGTTGGCGGACGCAGGCGTCAAGACGATCACCACGTCGGTGGGCAATCCTAAAACAGTATATCAGCGTATTCACGAATTGGGGATGAAAGGCCTCCATGTGTCGCTTTCCCTTGTCCACGCCATGAGGGCGGAGGAAGCCGGCGTGGACGGGATCGTCATTACCGGGGCCGAATCCGGCGGTCTTCGTTCCACTGAGCCCGAATCCACCAATATGGTCCTGATCCCCCTGGTTGTCGATCACGTGCGTCTCCCGATCGTGGCTGCAGGCGGTATCGCCGATTCGCGGGGCTACCGTGCGGCCCTGGCGCTGGGAGCGCAGGGAGTGCAGATCGGGACCCGCTTCATTGCCACCGAGGAAAGCACCGCCCACGAGAAATGGAAGCAGGCCATCGTGCAATGCGGTGACGGGGAAACGATCCTGATCCCGCTCAAACGAATGAACATGAGGGCCGTCCTGACGCCCGCCTTGAAGAAACAGATGAGTGAACCGGGATTCGATCTTACCGGCCGCTACCGCCTCGAGGACGTTCCGAAGGCATGGGGGACAGGGGATTTCGATCTATTCCCCGCCGGCGCCGGGCAGGTCAGCGCATTGATCGGGGACATCAAGCCTGTCCGTGACATCATCAAGGAAATGGTTTCCGCCGGAATATAGACCGCGGGAAGAGAAAGAAATCAGCCGGCGAGGCATTTTTTTCGACATGCTGTGTGCCGGTCATATGACGATTAAACCAGGGAGGTAGAACAGATGAACTACGAGACGATCCAGTTTGAGATGAAGGATCAAGCGGCATACATCACGCTGAACCGGCCTGAAGCGGCAAACGGGCTCAACATGACCTCAGGCAAGGAATTGATGCATGTGGCTATCCGCTGTGACGAGGACCCTGAAATCCGCGCCGTCCTGCTCACGGGGCGAGGCAAGTTTTTCAGCGCGGGCGGAGATCTGAAGTATCTTTCAGAATCAGGTGACGGGCTGGCGCGGGCATTGAAGGAAATTACCGTCTATTGCCATTCCGCGACCTCCAGGTTCACAAGGATGGACAAGCCACTGGTGACGGCGGTCAACGGGGCGGCGGCGGGCATGGGCATGAGTTTAGCCCTCTGCGGAGATCTGGTTATAGCCGCCGAATCTGCGACGTTCACGGCAGCCTATACGGCGGCGGCGCTTCCGCCTGATGGCGGGATGACTCACCTGCTGCCTCGTTATGTCGGCCTCCTGAGGGCAAGAGAACTGATGCTGATGAACCGCAGGCTTGCAGCCAAAGAGGCGCTCGAGTGGGGCCTTGTGAGCCGCGTTGTCCCCGACGCCGAGCTGATGCAGGAAGCCGAAAAGCTGATGAGGACTCTCGTGTCCGGCCCGACCCGGTCCTACGGGGCGGTGAAAAGACTGCTCAACGGGACGTTCTCCCAGACACTGGAGACACAGATGGAATTCGAGTCCCGCGCGATCGTCGATATGTCAAAAACGGCCGATGCCAGGGAAGGAATCGGCGCGTTCCTCGCAAGGCGGAAACCGGTGTTTACGGGAAAGTAGAAATCAACACAGGACACTGGCCATAGGTTCATGACGTGATGGAGTATTCGTTTATCCATTGACGTGGTAAAGGAGGTGTGGGTCAGCGGGACAATGTCGTCCATACCTCACGGATCAAAATCGTGCGGGAAACCGACCCTGCCCCCAGGGCATTAATTGTATGAGTTGCTCCTTGGTCTTGGCTTCAGCCTGCATCTCCGACTTTTGAGCCGCAACCTGTTATCGTGGCATCCGGCGCCCATACCCACTGTTCATCACCTCTAGTCCGTTTCTCATTCAGCCTTGGGGGTTACGCTGTCGCATGCTTTCGAGCCGGGCCCGGTCCCGACTGAATTGGCGGCCGTTATTGTAAAAGTATAGGTCCTTCCATTGGCCAGCCCTTTCATAGTTATGGGGCTTTGCTTACCCGAGGCTTTGATCCGCCCGGGGTGCGACGTCACGGTATAGCGGGTTATGGGGCTCCCCCCGTCTGATTGCGGGGGCCCGAAGCTTACGGTAGCCTCGCCGTTGCCTGCTGTTGCGGTTACGTTAGTTGGCGCGCTCGGCATGAGAAGGCCCATGTCGGCCGCAGTGCCTGCCCCTCCTGCTCCCCCTCCCGCCCAGGATGCCGTCGCCATAAGCAGCACAGCGAAAATAGCTGTTAATATTCCTCTACCGGCCATTGTGTCACCTCCTGTTCGGTACGTTTCCGTGCACTTTGCGCGTGAATGGCTCGCACATCAAAACATAAAGTTAATCATGATCACACAAGGGGGATATGTGGTCGAGGCAAGACAAGTATATGCATAGGTGAGTTGTCGTACATAACCGGGAAAAAACGGCGCTTCCTGCCTGGATAGGTTCGACGGAAAAAGGGATATCTTTGCAGGAAAAAGTCGCCCTGTATGCAAGAAGCGCTATTGAGAAATGCCCGGCCCTCCAAGGCCGGCGCCTGAGGCGCACAGTTGCTGCATTGGGCGTCGACCGCAAGATTCCATATACATAAATGAAAGCCCATGGGCCGCTTTAACCCCATACTGGGTAGAGATAGCCCCATTATACGATTTCTCTTTGTTTACAACCTATTATCGGAGTCAGATCACCCATACGGGGTGGTTTCTCCACAGTTTCCCCACCGGTTTATCTTACCACTATCAGGCCCAAACCCAACTCTTGATGGTCTCGTAAAAAG
>PLSV01000145.1 GCA_003165235.1 Syntrophobacteraceae bacterium | reverse complement strand
GGGATAAATTATTGTCGTTGAACATTTATGGCACCTTCCCATGCTCCCAGAGGCCTTGCCGGAGGGACATCGCAGCCATTTAAGGGCGAACTGATCCTACGGGGATGGCAGTGGTTGCCTCCTGTGCGCAAGTTCAGTGGATCACGATGACGCGTTCTTCATAATCGTGTCAGCCTTTGTATCTGGACCTGTTGCCCAGTGAAGGGAGTCTCCAGTTACTCCACATATCTCCTCGTTCATAGAGTTTTCCAATGCAAAAGATACGGTCCGGCATCCATTCCCATGGCGTTCGAGGGTCGGCAAAGAACCTGTTCCAGATCTTCCGTGGGCCGTGAATGATAGTTATGTTTCCAGTAACAGGGTTCAGGCAGTGCTCGACTCTGTGCCGCGGTAAGTACGTCGGTCTCGGAGGAATGTGATGATCGAGATTATGCCCGAAAGCAGTGAAGATATTTTTGCAGTCAGAGTTACTCAAAAACTGACTGATGACGACTACGTGCGGACCTTTGTACCGAAGCTGGAGGAAATCATAGAAAAATACGGCAAGGCCAGAGCCCTTATATATTTGGATGATGGTTACAATGGCATTGAACTTGGAGCCATATGGGACGATGTGAAGTTTGGCATTAAACACAGAAATGATTTTATCAAAGTGGCTGCCGTGGGCGCTCCTCGCTGGATGGATTGGGTGATTAAGGCAAGTAGTGCCATAATGTCAGGTGAGGTGAGGACTTTCTCAACCGAACATCTGCGGGAGGCTCTTGACTGGGTCAATACATGATGGGTGCGAGCAACATCATCACCAACGATCTTCTGGCGTGCTTGTGCGGTGCCCACCTCCGCTACTCTTCATAAGAAGCCACGCTTTGCTCCCCGATTAGACGGGCTATCTGCTCTCTTGTGATAATCCCGACGACATTTGCGCTTGTCAACGGTTTCCCTTTGGGAACTACAATAGCAGTCGCCGCTCCTTCTGCGCGCATCCGGCCCACAATCTCAAAAAGAGGCGTCTCCTCGGAAATCGTGATGAACTTCCTGTCAGCCAGGTCGCCGAGCGTCATGCCCGACGGGGCGCTAAACGCCTTTAGCACATCCTTGCCGGAGACTATGCCTAAAATCGATTTCCCGTCTCCCACAAGGAAACTCGGACCGTTCCCCTGGGAAATCAACTTTGCAAAATCCTCTATCGGCATGGATCCCGGAGGAATTGCCGGAGGACTTTCCATGACGCTTTTTGCCCGCTTCAGGTACTGAAAATTGGTCCTCAGGGCATTTGGCATAAAATGGCCTCGTCGGGCCAGTTTTAAGGTATAAATGTTATAGCGCAACAGGATGGCTCTGATGCCTATGCTGACGGCAACAGTCACCGTTAATGGAAGAATGGCATTGTAATCGAGGGTCATTTCAAAGACCATGACGAGAGCAGTAATCACCGCCCCTGTCGATCCGCAAACCATACCAGCCATGCCTGCAATTGCAAAAACAAGAGGGCTTACCGGTAGTGACGGGAATAATGTTTTCAGCGCGACCCCGTAAGCGCCTCCAGCCATTGCGCCCAAAAAAAATGTAGGTGAAAAAATCCCGCCTGAGCCCCCTGAGCCAAGCGTAAGAGACGTAACCATCAGTTTCAAGATGAACAGCAGAACCAGCAGGTTGAATTGAGGGAGGTTTCCGGTGAGCACGTCTTCGATCCCTGCGTAACCTACGCCCTCGACGTAGTAATGTCCCAGGAAATTCATTGAAAGGTACATAACAACGCCGACCATTAACATTCCGGTCATATGGCGGAGGTAGTAATTGCCCGGTATCTTCGTTTCGAAAATATCTTCGAAAAAGTAAATCGAGTGGATATAAATAGCAGAACCTATCCCCGTGACGATGCCGACTCCGAAATAGGACCCGATCACCAGCGGGTTTAACAGATGGGAAAAAGGGGTCTGAAGTTTCGGGATTGAGAATGCGGGATGAACGCCGAAGAAAACCTGGCCGATGTAGGTGGCTATAGCCGTGGAGATTGCAACAGGGACGAGGGTTCTGGCACTAACCTCATGGAGAATGATTTCCATGGCGAAAAACACTCCCCCAATCGGTGTATTGAAAGTTGCCGCCAGCCCGGCTCCCGCTCCAGCCGCAATGAGGGTAACCCGTTGCCATGTCGCCATTGGTATGTACTGCCCGAGAGTTGAACCAAATGAAGACCCAATCTGAATCATTGGACCTTCTGGCCCGACAGAACCTCCGCTTCCTATGGAAAGTACAGATGCCAACGATTTAACAACGCCCACTACCGGCCTAATCATGCCCCTGCTGTAGTCCACAACCTCTGGAATGGCATGCCCCTTCGCTTCGGGTGCGAAATGGGTAACCAGAAATGAAACCCCTGCCGCGCCAAGAACAGGCACAAGAATCACAAATGGCCCCCAGGGGCTGGCGGGTGTATGGATGTTCGCCTCATAGACCAGCGAAAACTTCCCAAGGAAGAGCAGGTTATGAAAGAGAGCTATTAAGGCCCGGAAAGCCACTGCGCCGAATCCGCCGATGACCCCGACCGACACGGCGATAAGTGCCAGCAGAGAAGAATTCAAGGGTGGGTGTTTGGGCTGTTTATTCTCCATGCTGATATCCTTTTTGCGTTCTGATAACATTCTGCTGTCGTATTAGGTAAGTTTTGCGGCGGAGCATGTAAAGATTATTACCCCTGAAAATGGGATATTGGGCATGAAGGTGCTATAAAGCTACTCTTAGATTATCCGAATCGGGAGATCAGGAGGTTGGAAACAGGAAATCAGGCCGCAGGAGACAAAAGGGTCAATCCACTCTAGGACCCAACTTCCAGGGGCATACGACAACCCCTTTTCCGGTATATGAATCAAACCGTAATTTAATGATTCTCAAGGACAATCCGTGTTTTTACTATTATATTTATAATCATGGTCCTATTGTTTATACTGTTAGTTTCTGATATTTCTGACGTAGGTAGCGACATGTTCAAATGTATCGGATGCCTTTTCAATATAATTTGTAAGAGTTTCCTCTAGTTCTTTCTTTAATGTAATAATAATATCGTGGTCTAATTTTTTTGCATTGTTATTTGGTTTATAAAAAATGTCATGTTCTATTTCCGACCAGGCATGATACAACGCTGAGGTTAATTGTATCTCGCATTTCAAACCGGCATACCTTATGTATTCTGCAAGTATTAGCCTTTTTTCACCAAACTCTGCCACAATATGCGTCGCACGATATCCTTTGTTCTTATTGCGTTCTACCAGCTTTAGGTTCTGTGGTGTAAGTTCTTTATACAGATCATGGATAAATTGCTTTTTATGGCTTTCTAAATAAAAAATAATCCTAATTCCCGCCAAGTCACTTATATCACTAATATCATTATATATTATACCTTTATCTGCTTTTCTTATTATTTTATTTCTTAAACTTTCTATTGACTTTATACGATGAGATATTTGATATTTATAATCATTATTATCTAATAGATAAATCAACAGATGTTGCATTGTAACGCACAAGTCATGGTAGACTTGCATGTTGTCCTTATACTTTTCAGTAAGTTGATTAATATAAATCTCATCCATAATTATTTACCCGAGCAACCATTTATAAATTAATCACAGTCTGTACCAGCGTCATCTCTCAAATCCAAAACTCGAACGCGCACTTAGTTTTTATAACACTAATCCTCACAAAATGCTAAACGAGCCAATGGTGAAACACCTTTCACGGCAAAGGTGGCAATGACGGAAGGTTGACCCTTATCTGGGCTTATTGCAATCTAACTTTAAGTAGCAGAGTTCCTCCAACGCTCTTTTGTTGCATCGTTTCGGTAGTTCAACTCTGGCCTGATATACCGCAAACGGATAAAATTAAGATTTCTCGCACCCTTTGGGAGCGGATTCCAGCCATGAAACCCATCGGCACCACCAAGCTGATTTCATCATTTTGCTGGATCCATTTCAATCGCACATCGGAACCTCTAATAAGGATAGATAATACGATTCCTTTTGTCTAGCTCGTTTGTCTCGCGGAATCTCACAAAAAAGCGAAACCATGGAGGGCTTGGAGTGGTGAAGCTTGAAGCCGGAATGAGTGGCTGCCAAGCTTAGCCCCCCTTGGACGAGAGATAAGAGGGGCCGTCAGGTGCACAGCGCCGAGTCTGCCCCTCGAAGAATTTATTGTGACTGTCATAATACTCTCTGGGTGAGAATCATCCAAATCGAACACGGATCTAAGCAGTTTGGAGCTAATGTCCTGAAATTGCAAAAATCAGTCTCATTGACCTATCGCTTGCATGTTCGATTGGGAAATTGTAAGGTTTTGCTGGCGTCGTTCAAGAAGTTTTTCGGGCAGAATCCGAGCCGAAGATGCGGTTCGGACGCATGGCACACAACTTGACACATTATTCGGGTCAAAACGTGGAAAGACTCCTGAACACGGTCTTAGGCTCATGGGAGTGACCTGTTCGGCGATGCCGTCAAACCCGGTTACCGGTATTGACGGCATGATCGCATGAGAGCTTGATGCGCACATGCAATATCAGATTCATGGAAGCCGATTCAATGAAAACAAAGCAAAGACATACATTGAGCAAAATGCTGGTGGGGTTCGGCGGGGCGCTGAGACAACGGCGCCTGATCCTGGACACGATTTTGCTGGGTGTGGTCGGGGCACTGAGCGCCCGAGTATTCTCGTTGATGCTTGGAGCCGCACGAGCCGTGTTCTTAGTGCGGTTGGCAGGCTACCAGCCACTTGGATTGCCGAATGAGGGTGGTGCACCTCACGAGGTAATTGGGTCGCACGGCTTGTGGCTAATCCCCGTAGCGACGACGCTGGGCGGCCTCATCAGCGGCATTCTCGTCTACAGCCTGGCGCCCGAAGCAGAAGGCCACGGCACAGACACAGCCGTGAAGGCCTTTCACCGTGCCGCGGGCTTTATCCGCGCTCGGGTGCCCCCCCTCAAAATGGTTGCCTCGGCCATCACCATTGGATCAGGTGGAGCGGCAGGTCGCGAAGGGCCGACTGCCCTTATCAGTGCGGGCATCGGCTCCATCTATGCGACCCTCACTCATCGGCCTGATGAGGAACGGCGTCTCCTGGTGTTAATCGGCATGGCCTCTGGCCTTTCGGCTATCTTCCGCTCACCTGTTGGAACAGCTTTTTTCGCCATTGAAGTCTTGTATGGCGGCATGGAATTTGAGGCGAACGCTCTTCTCTACACCATGTTGGGATCTATAGTAGCGTATACCGTCAATGGTCTATTTGTGGGCTATCAGCCTCTGTTTCAGGTTCCGCTCAATCTGGCCATTCCGCATTTTTCCGATTATTTCTGGTACGCCGCGTTGGGGATGGCGGCGGGACTTGTAGCCACCATGATTCCAATGGCGTTCTACGGCATCCGGGATATGTTCAGCCTCTTGCCTATTCGCCCTCACTTTAAACCCGCCATCGGAGGATTGGCGGTCGGTCTTTTGGCGCTGGCCCTACCACAAGTGTTGGGGGCCTCGTATGGATGGGTTCAGGAGGCGATTAATGGTAACCTGTCAGCGGAGCTGTTGTTGTCACTTATTTTTGCTCAAATACTTGCCTTTGCCTTAACCATATCGTCTGGAGGCTCGGGTGGCGTCTTTGGACCGAGCCTCTACGTTGGAGCAATGTTGGGAGGTTTCTTGGCTAAAGTATTTCACCAGCCATCCGCACCTTTTGCGATCATCGGCATGGCGGCGGTCTTTGGGGGCGCTGCCCGCGTTCCGATTGCCACATTGTTGATGGTGACCGAGATGACGGGTGGCTATCACCTGCTCGTACCCGCGGCGCTGGCTGTCATGGTGAGTTATTACATCGAGGTTACCCTGTCGGCCCGCCTCAAGTACAAAAGCCTTTACGAGGCGCAGGTGCCTAGTCGGCCCGATTCGCCGGCTCATCATTCGGAGCACCTGGAGGCGGCAATACGCCTGTTGGGTATGCGTGGGCTTGTTGTGCCGGCCACCTTCAGCCATGTTGACGTGCGAGAACTATTGGCGTCGGGGATTCCAGTTGATTTACCGGACGGGAAGCGGTTGGTCATTGGGATCTTGAAGTCAGGCAGCCCATACGTGGACATGCCAGTCCAGTCATCCTTCCCTCCGGACACTCGAGATGATGTTCAGATCGTAGCGATATTCCGTGATGGACACACCCACCTGCCCCACGGGGATTTCAAGCTGCAAGTGGGAGATCGGCTGTTGGTCGTTGCTTCGCCTGAGGGACATGAACGACTGGCCCAACACCTCGCTCCGCTCACACGGAGTGAGGTGATTTATCCGGAATAATGCACCAAGGGTGTAACGGTAGGTGCCGGAAGGTATTTTGCGTCCGAAATTCACTCGAAAATACTCGGAAGCGATGAGCGTGCATAAAGTGGCCGCCGGTTGTTTCCCCGATGGCAGTCGTGAGGCCGATGCACAAATCCCGGGCTTCGAGAAGCCTCGGCAGACGCGAAGAGACAGATCTCAAGTCAAGAAGCTGTCCGAATTGGACGAGCGTCTTCCGGCTCTCTCGTTCCCACCTGAGATTGTTTTTCAGAGGTAACTCCATGAAAGAACAGTTGAAGGTTAGTGCCGTGAGCATCCTCATCGCTGGTATCACGTTTCTCATTTATTACCTCGGCGCGGACTGGCGCTACCTCCACGTTCTTTGTCGGGGTCTCTATTTCGTTCCTGTGATGTTAGCCGGTTTCTGGTTCGGCGTGCGAGGAGGCCTTTTTGCATCTTTGGCCATATGCATACTATATATTCCGTACGCTTCAATGAGCTGGAAAGCGTTTTCCGAGTTGGATTTAGACCGTGTCATTGACGTCGTGCTCTATAACATGGTCGCGTTGATCATGGGGATACTCAGCGACCGTCAGAAAGTAGATCAAAAGATTGCACAAGAGGCAGGAAATCTCGCCGCGGTCGGGAAGTCAGTTGCTGCAGTTGCTCATGATATGAAGACTCCACTAATGGCCATCGGCGGGTTCACCCTTCTTATTAAGAAATACATCCAGGAAGGTCACCCCCACCGAGACAAATTGGACATCATCCTAGAAGAGACCCGGCGTCTGGAGAACATGGTGAAGGACATGCTGGATTTTTCCCGGCCATTGGATCTGAACCGGTTAGCCAATAATGTAGACACCATTATAAAAGAGTGTCTTGATGTGGTTGCAGCTGAAGCTCAAAAAAGAAAAGTTCAGGTAAGGCGTCAGTCTGCTCCAGGGCTTTCTGAAACAAACACAGATCGAATGCGAATGAAGCAGGTGCTTATTAATTTGATAATCAACGCCATCCAGGCTTCACCGGAGGGGGAAAACGTCATTATAAGAACCCATCAGACAAAGAGCGAAACCATCATCGAAGTGGTCGATTTCGGTTGTGGTATTACACCAGATCAAAGGGCGGAGATATTCATGCCCTTTTTTAGCACGAAAAAGGATGGCACTGGACTTGGGCTCCCTATTGTCAGAAAAATTGTCGAGGCCCACCAAGGGAAGATTCAAGTCATCAGCAATCCCAGGGGCGGGACCATTTTCCGAATTGAGGTTCCTACCAGGTAATTTCACTTCTCAATGATTCACTACCGTTCCTGACTCACTGAAATTAGGTGATACTGATCTTAATCTCATGGATGCCCTTGGCCCCGTCAGGATAGGAGCGGGCCAACAAGCTCCCTGATTCCTGGATGTTCCCCTTTTTATCTGTCGCCCGAACTCGGAGCCTGAAGTTGCCCTTCTGATTCGCCTTCCATTCATAACGCCAAATCACCCAGGCGAAATCAGATAAAGGTGACTTCAGTTCCACCAGGTTCCAGGTTTTTTCGCCATCAAGAGAGAGTTCCACCTTGGCGACTCCGCGCCGGCCGGCATAGGCAATTCCCCCTACCACATGTGTCCCGGCTTGCATCTTCTGGCCGGTCATGGGCATCAGTATCTGGGACAACGTCAGGATCTCTGCCGTATCCGACCATCCTTTCTCTTCCCAATAGCCCTTGTAGTTGTGGTCCACCAGTTCGACCTTTTGCAACCACTTCACATTCTTCATTCCATAGATCCCGGGCACAACCGCGCGAAGCGGGAAGCCGTGCTCTCGCGGCAGGGGAACCCCATTCATCCGGTACGCGAGGAAAACAGTCCCGTCCATGGCAAGATCGAAAGGGATACTATCCGTATAGCCTTCCCCCCGAAGAAGACCACCTTCTTGATTCCCGATTTGGGACCTGCGAGTTCCAGGACCTCTTTCAACGTTACTCCCTCCCAGATTGCATTCCCAATGGAATCACCCCCCACCGGATTGCCGATGCAGGAGAGTGTTACGGCTTCAGTCTTATCCATCAACTTCTTCAGGTCGTCCAGCTTAAGGGTCATCGGCTTCTCCACCAGTCCCTCGATCCTAAGCTGCCAGGTATCCAAGGAGACATCCGCAATACCATCGTATGTGGTTTGATAGAACATGTCATTAGGGGTGATCTCGGAAATCTTGACCCCTTTTGTTCGTATGTGCCTGTGAATAATAAGTAAACCTTAATTTGTTTATTTATATATAGGATATCTCAGTCCATTTAACAAGCAATTCCTTATGCTTGAGGCAAAAATAATATACGTTCGTATTCTTCTAGATAAGGTGACGTAGTTCAAAATCTGGAGTCTCGGAAGTATGAGCTAAGGCGGGTTCAGTAATGACCGCTCGGATTTGGCGGAATTTGAGCCTGACAATTGAAAAGGTGGGGATGGATCAGCAACTCATGAATCAACATGTTCAAGTAATTTTCGTTATGCACTCCGGCCACATTGGGATTTCTCACAGTGGCAAGGTGTCACAGTTCTTTTGCTCTTATTTTTGAGCCCATGGACGGTCACGAGAGCGCCAATCGGTCTTCCTGGAATAATTTTCTGATTTGCTTGAGTCTGCGCTGCATTTTCTGCGAAATCCTCTCCTGAATTCTTACAGCGCTGTCACCTTTCGCTTTCTTGAGAAGCCTTACCGCAGCAACAATATAATCTGGCTGGCCTGTATCAGCCAGCTCCCGTGCAAGTGCGGCTGCGTGCTTGAAATCGGAAAGAATGCAATATTCCTCGTCCGGGATAAAAGACTCGAGTTGAACATAGGCGATTTCGAGATCAGTTCGCCGGTCGTAGGTGGGATTGTCCATGAGTTCCTGGTAAATTGCCGCTGCAATCAGGCTCTTGGGGAAAGGAAGGACCGATTCAGGGCCGACCGGCGCACGCCATTTTTCGAGAAGCTCCTGGTACGAGACAATTATTTTTCGGCCCTCCCGGCATAGCCTCTCGAAATCACGGTCAAAGGCACTGCTTTCTGGGGTCTTCGATTCAAACTGCGGATGGGGCGCCATGGAAGGCACAGGTTTCGCTGTCTTGCCCTTTCCGGTGCGGATCCTCCGTGGTGCAATCATCACAATATCCTCCTTAATAGGCCACAAAGCCGAGTGAGAAATGTCACGGGGATCAGATTCTGAGAGCGGGGAAGGACCAGCTGAAAGCTGACGAACAATGGCCGAAATAAATGCACCTTACCTGAAACGGATAGATAAGCAATCAGGTTAACACCTTATTAACCAGGCAGGAGAACCGTATTTGCCGTTCGGCCTGTGGTAGCAAGTTGCCTTGTCAACATGCTGCGACGGACATCTGCGAAAGCCGGTAAGCCTACTGTTTCGGGTGTAGTAACAGGAGAAACATCGTTGCATAACAATAGAGAATAGGGTCAGGGAAGAAGGAGGGCCTCAGTGTCCCTAAGAGGCACAGGTTTCGAGACTTTCAGCGTCGGGACAAGGTCTCAACGCGAAGGCCGCAATCCTGGTACCGGCGAAAAGATCATAATTCCATCGTCAAAAGTTGTCAAGTCAAAAGCAGCCAAGACTCTCAGCGAAAAGGTCAAATTAAAATCCCCTCACATTAAATAAGATGATCTGAACGGACTGCTCGCCGGAAATATATTGGTGGCCAGTCCTTTTCAGTTTTCCATGTACCGCTTTTCGGCAATCAGGTCATGATAAATACCTCCGAACTCACAATTCTTGCCCTGAAATGGGGAATCATCAAGCTGTGCCCTTGGTGTTTGTGACCACATTCATTGCGACAAGGGAAGGGCTTCACTGAACAGCCAGCGAGGTAGCCTACCACGATGGCGAAAAGAAGGATGGCAATCTGTACGTTGTGAGTCTTATGTTATAGTCCAGCCGCTGAGACCGTTCTTGGGGATAAGTCTGGAAGGATTGCTCCCCGTTTGGTTCTGCATGGTGAAAAGTACGGTGAGAGACTTTGGAAGGAGATGAGTATGAAAGTACGTCGCCTGGGGGCCGTTGGTCCTGAGGTTTCGGCAATAGGCCTCGGCTGTATGGGCATGTCTGATTTCTATGGACCGGCCAATGAGGATGAGAGCGTATCAACGATTCACACTGCTCGACTCCGGTGACTTTTACGGCGCCGGCCATAATGAACTGCTTATTCGCAAGGCACTGAAAAGCAGAAACAGAGACCAGATCCTGCTCAGCATAAAGTTCGGTGCTCTGCGCAGTCCTGACGGGAGCTTCCTCGGATACGACGGTCGCCCTGCTGCGGTCAAAAATTTCGCTGCCTATAGTCTCAAACGCCTCGGGACTGACCACATCGACATCTATCGTCCTGCACGAGTCGATCCCAATGTTCCCATAGAAGAGGCGGTGGGAGCTATCGCCGATCTCATCCGGGCCGGCTATGTCCGCTGGCTCTGATTGAGTGAAGCTTCGTCATCAACAGTACGACCAACGTCCTCACATCGCAAATTCACCGACGGGATGGGGGATGGGGTATCTCGGCCGAGAGAGCGGATCAGACGTACTTGGCGCCTCCTTTCAAGATGCGAACGTAGTCGGTCCGCTCGAAGGCCGCCGGGTCCGGGCACTTGAGGAGGCTCATGCTCCCCCTCATCTGGCCCATGGATTGGTATTCGTGCTCCACCATCCAGGAGGTGAGATCCTGGCGCAGCTTGTTCAAATGCTGGGGACCGTGCCTGAGCAGCGCCGAGACCATCTGGACTCCATGGGCCCCCGCCATGACGGCCTTGACTACGTCTGCCGTGGAGTGCACCCCACCTGTGACGGCGAGCGACACCCCCACGCGACCCGAGAGGATCGCCAGCCAGCGAAGCCGCAGGAGGAGCTCGGAGGGCTCCGAGAGGCGAAGCCTACTGACGACCTCCAGCCGATCGATGTCGATGTCGGGCTGGTAGAACTGGTTGAAAAGCACCACGCCGTCGGCGCCCGCTTGCCCGAGCCTCTTCACCAGGTGCGGGATGGAGGAGAAGAACGGGGAGAGCTTCACGGCGAAGGGGATAGTCACGGCAGCCCTCACTGTTCTCACCACCTCCACAATGCGGTTCTCCACCTCCTCTCCGCTCACCTCGGAGTCCGTCGTCAGGAAGTAGGCGTTCAGCTCCAGGGCGTCGGCTCCCGCCTGCTGGCACTTGGCCGAGTACTCCACCCATGCCCTCGTGGAGATACCGTTGAGGGAGGCGATGACCGGGATGGACACGGCCTCTTTGATCTTTCGCACCCGCTCCGGGTAGTAGTCGGGACCGATCGCCCAGTACTCGTCCCTGTGGGGGTGGTATGAGAGTGCCTCCGGGAAGGTGTGCTCGGGCGCCTCCACATCCTGAACCTCGCGAAACTGTTCGTTCAGGACCTCTTCCTCGAAGAGAGAATCCATCACGATAGCCGCAGCCCCTGCGTCTTCCAGGCGTCTGACCGTGTCGAGGTCATCCGCCAGCGGCGACGCCCCGGACATCAGGGGATGGGGCAACCTGAGACCCAGATAGGTGGTCGAAAGATCCATGCGTTCCTCCTCACTTCTCCGAACCTTTGGGGGGCGGGGCGCCCATCTCCAGGTGGGCGAGCTTCTGGTAGAGGGCGAAGTGACCACGTGTCTCCTCTTGAGCCATCTCCAGCAGCTCCTTGGCCCGCTTGGGGAAGAGTTTCTTTAGCATGCGGTAGCGTGTCTCGTTGTAGATGTAGTCAACGAGGGGCACCTTGGGGTCTCCCGAGTCGAGTTGGAGGGGGTTGAGACCCTGGGTGGCGCGTCTCGGGTCGAACCGATAGAGGGGCCAGTAGCCCGACTCCACAGCCAGCCTCTGCTGCTCCCCCCCTAAAGCCAGGTCATAGCCGTGGGCAATGCAGTGGGAATAGGCAATGATGAGAGAGGTACCCGGGTAGGACTCGGCCTCCAGGAAGGCCCTGACGGTTTGCTGGTCCCTGGCGCCGAAGGCCACCCGCGCCACATACACGCGCCCGTACGTCATGGCCATGAGGCACAGATCCTTCTTGGGGATGGCCTTTCCTCCCGAGGCGAATTTGGCAGCCGCTCCCAAGGGTGTGGCCTTTGACTGCTGGCCCCCCGTGTTGGAGTAGACCTCGGTGTCNNCGTCTCCGCCGACGATCCACACGCTTTTCTTCACGAGGTATCCTGCCAGCGCCTCCAGCCTCCTGGCCTCCGGCAACTCCACTTGGGCAAGCCTCTCCTTGAGGGCGCGCACGCGCTCCCGTTGAGCCAAGATCCCTACCTCGGTGGACTGGTCCGCAGTCAGGATTTCCTGACTGAGTCCCTCGTCCACCTTGGAACCGATCCGCCCGAGGCGATCCTTCGCCTGTTGCACCAGCACGTCCAGAGCCAGCCTCATGCCGAAGCCGANNGCCGAACTCCGCGTTGTCCTCGAAGAGGGAGTTGGACCATGCGGGCCCGCGCCCATCCGCGTTGACAGTGTAAGGTGTGGTGGGGAGATTGCCCCCGTAGATGGAAGAGCAGCCGGTGGCGTTGGCGATGAGGGCCCTGTCGCCGAAGAGCTGGGTCAAGAGCTTTATGTACTGGGTCTCGCCGCAGCCGGCGCAGCACCCGGAGAACTCGAAGAGGGGCCTCAGGAGCTGAGATCCCTTGACGTCCAGCCTGACCTCGGTTCGGTCGGGGTCGGGCAGCCCAAGGAAGAACTCCCAGTTGCCGCGCTCTTGATCCCTGAGTGGGATCTGCGGGCCCATGTTGATGGCCTTGTGCTTCGGGTCGGACTTATCCTTGGCCGGGCAGGTCACCACGCAGAGCCGGCAACCGGTGCAGTCCTCGGGCGCCACTTGCACCGTGAAGAGCTTGCCCGCGAACTCCTTCCCTTTGGCCTGAGCGGACTTGAACGTGGGGGGCGCGCCTGCAACCCGCTCCGGGCCGTAGATCTTCGTACGGATAGTGGCGTGGGGGCACACGAAGGCGCACTTGCCGCACTGGATGCAGACGGCGGGGTCCCAAACCGGGATCTCCAGGGCGATGTTTCGCTTCTCCCACTGCGTCGTCCCCAGGGGGAAAGTGCCGTCCACGGGCAGGGCGCTCACGGGCACAAGATCCCCCTTTCCCGCCATCATGACCGCCTCTACATTTCTCACGAATTCGGGGGCGTCCTCGGAGACCATGGGAGGTCTGATCCGCGTCGCATTGACCTCTTTGGGGACCCGGACCTCGTGGAGGTTGGCCAGGGTCTCATCCACGGCCTCGAAGTTCTTCCGAACCACCTCCATCCCCTTCTTACTGTAAGTCTTCTCGATGGCGCCCTTGATCTTGCCAATGGCCTCATCCCTGGGCAACACCCCGGAGATGGCGAAGAAGCAGGTCTNNTCTGCATGATCGTGTTGATGCGCACCCCCATCCCCGTCCGCTTGGCCACCTCGTACCCATCGATGATATAGAACTTGAGCTGCTTCTCTATAATCTGCTCTTGGACCTCCCGGGGCAGGTGATCCCACACCGCCTCGGATCCATAGGGGGAGTTGAGGAGAAAGACGGTGCCGGGCGAGGCGTACTCCAGCACGTCGTACCTGTCCAGGAAGACGAACTGATGGCACGCCACGAAGCTGGCCTTCCTGATGAGGTAGCTCGATCTGATTGGACGGGGGCCGAAGCGCAGGTGCGAGANNTGGAGTTCTTGTTGGCGCCCACGGTCCCGTCCGCCCCCAGGCCGAAGAAGACCGCTCGCACCACATCCTCGGGTTCGATGTCGAAGGACGAGTCATAATCCAGGGAAGTGTGCGTGACATCATCCACGATCCCCAAGGTGAAGTGCCGTTTGGGCTCTTCCCTTTCCAGTTCATTAAAGACCCTCTTGACCATGGCCGGGTTGAACTCCTTGGAGGAGAGGCCGAAGCGACCCCCGATCACCTCGGGAGGCTCGAGTACGGGCAAGAACCGGTTCCGGTGGGCCTCCTGTAAGGCGGCGATCACGTCCATGTAAAGGGGATCGCCAACGGCGCCTGCCTCCTTGGTGCGATCCAAAACCGCGATCGCCTTTACCGTGGAGGGGAGCGCGGCCGCAAAGTCCGCGACGGAAAACGGCCTGTAGAGATGCACCTTCACGACGCCCACCTTCTCTCCGCGGGCGGCCATCCACTCCACAGTCTCGTGGGCCACCTCGGCCCCCGAGCCCATGACCACGATGATCCTCTCAGCCTTGGGGTGGCCCACGTAATCGAAGAGGCGGTAGTCGCGGCCCGTGATCAGAGCAAACCGTTTCATGGCCTCCTCGACCGTCCCAGGGCAGGCCGCGTAGAAGGGATTGCAGGCCTCCCTCGCCTGGAAGAAGGTGTCCGGGTTCTGGGCGGTGCCCCGGATGACCGGGTTGTCCGGGGTGAGGGCACGCTGCCTGTGGGCCAGGATCAGCTCGTGGTCGATCATCCGCATGAGGTCTTCATCGGAGAGCATCTCAATTTTGCTTTCCTCATGGGACGTACGAAAGCCGTCGAAGAAGTGGAGGAAGGGTATCCGTGCCCGCAAGGTAGCCGCGTGGGCCACGCAGGCGAGGTCGTGCGCCTCTTGAACCGAGCCTGAGGCGAGCATGGCGAAGCCAGTTTGCCGGCAGGCCATAACATCCGAGTGGTCCCCGAAGATGGAGAGGGCATGGGTTGCCAACGCCCGGGATGCCACGTGCATGGTGCAGGCGGTGAGCTCCCCCGCGATTTTGTACATGTTGGGTATCATGAGGAGGAGTCCCTGGGAGGCGGTGAAGGTCGTGGAAAGCGCCCCGGCCTGGAGGGCTCCGTGCAGGGCTCCCGCAGCCCCCCCCTCGGATTGCATCTCGGTCACAACCGGCACCGAACCCCAGACGTTCTTCCGCCCGTGGGCGGACCACTCGTCTGCCAGCTCCCCCATGGGGGATGCCGGGGTGATGGGGTAAATGGCGATCACCTCGCTCAGGCGATACGCCACTGAGGCTGCCGCCTCGTTGCCGTCCACGGTGACCATGCACCGCTCAGCCATATCATCCCTCCTCCAGGTAGTTTTGTGGCCCATCCTTTAGATTCGGGCTGCTTACGTGAGGGCCGCGCGGAAGCGGCACGGTTCGCTCTTCAGGACATTTTCTTGATAGCATATCAGCCAGCCCATCCAGCCCGGTTCGCGAAATTTCACCGCATAGGCATAGATAAAAGCAGCTTACAGATAGAAGATAACGAAAAACATGGCCATGAGATAAAAGCCGGCATGAAAGCGCAGACATGTATAGCCAGTGGACACTATGCCGGATTCATACGGTTCATCCGTGGCCCTTTCCCTGTTCCTCCGCCCCAGGAGTGCGGAGAGAATCAACATGAAAACGAGTAGGACGACCACGGCAACGAAGTAGAAAGCCAACGGCCATAGGGCCGGAGAAAAATCGGTGAGGGCTTTCATGGAGCGTTCCATCTTTTTCCCACTAAAAAAGAGAACGAAAATGACACAGAGACTGCGTTTAGCTCGAAAGTGCCCATCATTATTTTGCTGTTTCGGGCCCGGCAGTACCAACGTTCCTGCACACAAAAATAAGAAGCAGGAGCATACTTTGCAAGTTTCTGCTTGTGGTGGTTTTTGTCTCATCTTCTGTATCCCTCCCTTCACTCCTTGCAACTCATTTACATGATGATCTTGCCCTGCCCGGAGGGCAACGCTGGGTGGCGACTCGAGCGCCAATGTTGGAGGATATACGGTGAGGCAGGGCTTTTTTCTGCCAAGGCATGCCTTGTCTTCAATGAAAGGATTTGCAGTTGTCCACCTTGAAGCTTTCACCGGAATAATGCATCAAGCTGTGTGCTACGCATTCGAACCGCATTTCCGGGTTGGATTCCGCCCGAAAAAACTTCTTGAGCAACCACAAAGCCCTCAAAACGATACAATTTCGCAATCAACCATGCAGGTTATCGGTCAATGGGACCAATATGAAGACACACACTCTACAACACGCCTGTTCAAGGAACAGCGACAGACATCACAAAGAAAGCACTGGGCCTTCTCCCACAAAGATTGGTGAATACTGAAACTCAGATCATCGGAACGGTATACGACAAATCATCCTTGAAGTCCCTGATGGGTTGGCAGGGGAAGTTGCTGTGATTCTCAAAGAGGCCATGATTCAGGCGGGCAAAGCTTATCTCAGAAAGGTTCCGATTGAGGTGGAGGTTACAGTTGCAGACAATTGGGCAGAGAAGTAATCAGAGCAAAGTCTAGATGTGAGCGGCAGGATGATTCATATTCCAGATAATGCAATGGATACTTCGCTATTCTGTCTGCCAGTCCAGGCAAATGGAGCCGAGGCCTTCAAGCTGGCCCTGATCAATGTTTCCGAGAAACTGGACGAGCTTGATGCCAGCGTTGTTCATACCCAGTATGATGAAATAATCATCGAAGCCAGCGATGCCATAGCGGATCAGGTGCAGTCGATTGTGAAAGAGTCGATGGGAGAGGCATTGGAGCGGATTGTCCCAGAGGTCCCGTTTGTCGTTGAATCCAAGATTGACGATGCGTGGAAAGGATGAGATCTGAACCTGGATTATGAGTCAACATACTTTCTCTTGCGTTTCTTATTAGGATATCACATGATTCGATCGATGGGCCTTTGACGTGTCCAAAGGACTTTCTAGTGCGGAATTCGACCCAGAAATGCCTCTCGAGATCCATCGGTGGTCGAGTTGAGGCATTATTGAGGTGCACATCTGTAACGGTCTGGGAATTGGAGTAAATGAGCGTGCTGCAGGTATTATTGATGCTGTTTTTCTTCGCGCTGGCTGCACTTGTTCCTGCCAGTGCTCAGTCAGAAAAAGTGCAGGCGACAGACCTTCTTATCTCGCATGCAACACGTCTTATAGTCTTTTCGCCGCACCCGGACGACGAGAGCCTCGGAGCGGGCGGCCTTATTCAACGTGTTCTCAAGGCAGGCGGAAAGGTAAAGGTGGTATTTATAACAAGCGGAGACGGTTTTCCGGAAGGGGTGGAAGAGGAGGATCACATCTCACACCCCACCGCAAAGGACTACCGCAAGTATGGTGCTGAGCGCCGGGAGGAGGCCCTGAAGGCGGCTGCCACCCTGGGAATGAAGGAGCACGATGTGATCTTCCTGGGTTTTCCGGACGGTGGGTTGTCCTACCTCCGTTCGAAGTTTCGCGCACACCCGTACAAATCTCCTTTCACCGAGGAAAACCGTCCCCCGACATTCGAATGCATTGTCCCTCACACAGACTATACCGGCCAGGACCTGAGCAGGGAGATCGAACGGGTTATCGCTGACTTTCGACCTAACCTGGTGGCGACTACTCCGACTGAGGACCAGCACCCGGACCATAATTCCACTTACTTTTTTGTTAAGGAGGCATTGGGACATTGGAATAAGAAACATCCAAACCTTAAACCCAGGGTGATCACATTCCTGATCCATTTTGGGCAGTGGCCGGTTGCCCAGGGTTCGGGCAACGGGTCGCGCCTTGATCCTCCCGATGGCTTTCCTGATAAAGGGAGAGAGTGGATCTCATTTCCGCTTAAACCTGAGGAAGTGGAGATTAAACGCAAAGCCATCATGGAGTATCATACTCAGATGCTCGTCATGGGCAGGTTTCTTATGAGCTTCGCCAGGTCCAATGAACTTTATATGCCTGACGACTGAAGAACCAGTGTTCGGGTCCGCCGAATCACGAACGGTCGGCGCCGCGGACAATGTTCAGAAGCAGTCCGCTTTTCTAGGGCGGGAGAAGATCGTTGATCTCTGTCTGAAGAGTGGCTAAAGAGCCTTTGACGGCAAGATAGCCGTTTACGCGCGCCACGGCCGTTAAATCCACGAAATCTTCGTCAGCCGGATAGCTTGCCTTAAATTCTTCCATCAAATCCGGCCTTTGCCTTAAATAGTACTGCTGATGATAGTCTCCCGCCCGATAAAATTTGCTGGTAGGTCTTATCTCTGTGTATATTTTTTTGTTTCTTTTTGCCTCCTCGCCATCATGGACTCAAGAGCAAGCCGCTTGCGCTCCTCAGTATAATAGAAAATAGCTGGCATTTACTGCATCTAGAGGGGACAACCGTCCGGATCGTGTCCCTTGCCCGAAAACCTTGAGAAAATCTGAATATGAAATAACGCTCGGGTCATAATCAATCTCGACTTAAAGTAAAGGATCAGGCTATTTGCCTTGATCCTTCTCGCCGGAGTTTTCTGTAGAGTTTTCCTGATCGGACTGCCCGATGATCGTCACGACCGGATTGGACGCTTTTCTCAGTACTTCATCCCGGAGGTGAGCATAACGCTGGGTCATTTGGACGTTTATGTGTAAGCATCTTCTGAAAATACGCCCATTGTCCCACAGACTGATGATGAAAGCTATCCGGATAGTTTGGACTTCGGGACCTCATTAACCGCTATTTTTAGTGTCTGAAGGTTCATCCTGCTTCGTCGTTACTGCAACAAAGATGTAAAATAGAGGTTCGTCTCTAAAACTTACGATTTCAAAGCCATGTCGCTCAAACAATCCTCTTGCGCCCGCCTCATCAGGCAGCAAATCCAGATGAAGAGGCGTGTGTTTCTTCAGTTCGATGATGAAGTCTCTGCCCAGAGGATGGCTGATAATCAATCTGCCTTTCCGGCTTAGTAAGCGATAGAGGTTATTCAGGCTTTTTGATTTATCCATTATGTTGGAGAAACAAGCATTGATGAAGGCTACGTCCAGACTGTCATCCGGAAGCAGCAAGTCCCTGACGTCGCAAAGGTGGGTTATTACATGGGGGAATCTTCCCTTCACCCGCCGAAGCATGTTTTCTGCTAAGTCGCAAGCATGGATTTCGGAAGGTCTGTACTTCAGAATATACGGAATGAGAATCCCNNTTCGGGAGGGGAGCTTCAAAGAGATCCACCTTGTCGTTGAAGTACTTTTTCTGCAGTCTGTTTATCTCTTCGATTTGCTTTTGTGTGAGGCGATCAGTCATGGTGAATTCCAAAGGTTACCATTCCGTGCTATGGCGACTCTGGACCCTCTGCGATTGGGACATCGCTGGCAAAAGACGCCGAGAAATACAATACCACATCATGAGGGATCATAGGTAAAAACATCCTGCTTTGGCTTTGGCACAGCCGCTATTTAGCGCAGAAAGGCAGGTCCGGCGTCCGCCAGGACAAGGAGAACTTCTATCACCCATCCGTCAGTTCGAATCAACATCATTAACGCCGTGTAGCCAAGAGCGGCCCTGCCGTCCGGTCTTTGATGAGCGAGGCCAGCTCCTCGGGCGGGTAGACAATGATCTCGTTTTTAAGCAGCTTCTGAAGATAAAAATCGTCTGTGCGGTAATGGAGATGCATGTTTTGACGATTGATCAAACGCAGAAAGCAGCGAAATTCGGGAGCGGCCTTCCCGAGAGGCCCGCTGAAGCAGGAGAAATTAAAGGTGGAGAACATCAGGTCATGGTAGGTGAGAAAAACTCGACGGACCCCTTCGGCCATCGCCTGAATGTCCTCGTCGCCCCATTCCAGGAAATGGGAAGTATGCGGCCATACCGCATTTACCTCGTTTGCACCTATTGGAGAAAACGCTGTAAACCACTGGCTTGGGGCTATTTCTCCAAGCCATCTTTGTCCCGATTCCCTTTCCGTCACAACGCGATCGAGCCAGTAGCATGAGCCGATATCCCTGTGGTAAGCAAGGCTCCTTTCGAGCAGCAGCCGATGGTGAGTCATGGGAAACGGTGATCCCATTATCTGGAAGTGAGGATGCATGATACTTCCTCCGGCGGGAGGCATGAAGTTGGCATTGATGGTAAAGAATAGGGCATCGGGATCAGATTCGAAACACCTTCTGATGAACTCCAGGGATGCCGAGAAAGCGTCAAAGAGAAGCGAGGAGGGAAAGTCGTCCAGGGTTCGCCCATGTTTTTGTCCCACCATGACAACAGCGTGATAGCCCAACTTCCGCAGTTAGGAGT
>PLSV01000132.1 GCA_003165235.1 Syntrophobacteraceae bacterium | reverse complement strand
TTCATAAATGCCTCCTCCCCGCGTTATAGAAGAAAACTCCCAATCCAGATTAAATGTCTCCACAAAATACGCAAGCTAAAAATGGGGACTACATAAATTTAGGCAAATTTCAGGGCATAGCAGCATTCCACAGTCGATATTTTGCTTCCCATATATGCAAGGTGAGAGTCATTGATTGCTCCTCGAAAATGAGCGTAAAATCCTGATAGATCTGGGTGAATTCAATGGGAATTTGTGGGGGAAGGTAAAATATACCGCACCGGCGGTTGGGACGCCAGGACAGAGCAGGCAGGGATGGAGTGACTGCTTCAATGCAGTGCTCCCAGGAGCATCGCCTCAGGTGGGGAAACTGTGGGAGATGAGACTATCAGGTGGGCGCGAGAGGAATTCGGATTGACCATCAACGAGTTCTTTGGCCAGACCGAGGCGAATTACGTGATAGGCAATTGCGGTCTAATCATGAAGATAAAGCCGGGATCGATGGGTAAAGCATATCCTGGCCACAGGGTAGACTTGGTTGACGAGCAAGGTAATTTCATACAAACACCTGGGGTTCTCGGGGAAATAGCCTGCAGGACCGATAACCCGGTAATGATGCTTGGCTACTGGCGCAACGAAGAAGCCACAAAAAATCATGAGAGGGTGAAGCAAAGCAGCGGTTTCCGGTTTTGCAATAGGGGTGCGGAAGCCTTTGAAAAAGTATAACTCGTAGTCTATCACGCATGCCAGAAACATGAGCTGATTCAAAATCCAGAGCGTGGTGTCGAAGACTTGCGACAGCACGTATACGGTGATGGGATTTAGCCCGAGTATAATAAAGGGCTTAGCCCATCGAGAAAGATCCGCGATATCGATTAACCAGTGAAATAATACAAGGCTAAGAAGAGCTACCCCAGCCATGAATATGCTGAAAGTGCTCGTCCATAGGTTCTTGTTTATAGGCAGCCAGCGATCGATTATGTAACCAGCGATGAGCAGAACTACGCCGGCGCATAGCATTCCGACAATTTCCCTGCGCTCGGGTAAGGAAGATCTGAGCCATTGTCCCGTCAGCACCTCGAAAAGAGTGGTAGCGATTGCGGGAAAAAAAATCGAGAGTTGCAAGCTCTCGATTCGAATCTGTTAATAATTATCTAGTAAAGGGCCAAAGACGAGAGCCCCCCTTTAGGAGGGGGGCCGCAACACCTTTGGAACGATCGTTTCCCTCAAATAAAACATTTTTTGCTACTGTGCTTATCCCCTGCTCTTTACACCGATATTGGAGCTCTTTTCCAGTTCCTCCGGCAGCCTTTCCACCTCAGGGGCATGATAGATCACATTGTCCCGATAGAGTTCCTCGATCGTTTCGGGCTCATAGTTCAGCACCGAGGAGAGGATTTCCTTATTGTGTTCGCCTATGAAAGGCGCATATCCCCTGATGGCGGAAGGAGTCTCAGAGAATTTGAGAGGGCTTCCGTACATCCGGACGGGACCAAGGAATGGCTGGTACACTGTAGGCCTCATCTCCCGCTCTCCGATCTGCGGGTCCACAGTGGCCAGTTCGACAATGTTCTTTACGCGGGCGCACGGAATGTCTATTGCTTCCAGTTTCCGCTCGGCTTCTTCCACCGAATCCTGCGACATGACCCACTCTTCAATAGCTTCGTGGACATACGGGGTATTGGCCGGGCTGCATCGGTTGGATAGTATCGCGGTGCGGGGATCTTCCTTCATCCACTGGCATTTGGGGCCCATCAGATCGACAAGCTGGGGCCACCGGTTCTGAGTCAGGGAAGCGATGGCAATCTGGCCGTTTTTTCCGTTGAAAATGCCATAGGGCGCCGTGCCGGGACTTTTCTGCCCCGTCCGGGTCATAACCACAGGTTCTCCCACCGCCTCACTGGTCCAATACCAGGGGAAAGCGTGTTCGTGAGTGGTGAAAAGGCAGTCCACCAGCGCAATGTCGATGTTTTGCCCCTGGCCGGTCCTTATGCGGTGATGCAGGGCGGCCAGCATGGCCGTACAGGCGTGCATGGAACCTGTGGTGTCCCCGATGGACAGGGGCGCCATTATGGGCGGGTCGCTCTGTCCGGTCCACCCGCTGGCCGCCTGGGCGATCACGTCATAGCCCGGTTTATGGCTGTTTGGCCCCCAGTGCCCGAAGGCCGAAATGGAACAGTAGATGATGTCGGGTTTGATCTTGCGCACCGCTTCATAATCGAGCTTCAGCCGTTCCATGACTCCGGGGGCAAAGTTTTGGATCACTATGTCGCTGACCTTGATCAGTCCGTGGATAATCTCGATACCCCTGGGGTGCTTGAGATTGACGCAGATGCTCTTTTTGCCCCTGTTGACATGAAGGTGGTAGCTGCTCTGGATAACGCCGTCCTTCTCGACCCTCAGAGGCTGCGACCTTTCATTAGCGCCGTCCTTGTAGCGATCCACCTTGATTACACTGGCGCCCATGTCGGCAAGAGTCTTGGCAGCATGCGGACCCGCCAGGACCCAGGTGAAATCCAGTACGGTAACGTCCGAGAGCGGACCCGGTTTCAAAGTGTCCATCACCTGTCTCCTCCAAGAATTGTGAGAATGCCGTTATTTCCCTATAGAGTTTCCCGACCCGGCCGCGCTGGGTCGCCGGACGGATCAATACCATGAGTACAATGTCCTGAAGATGCCCTTTGTCGAACCATCGATAGCGATGCCCGCCAGTTTCTTGGCGAGATTCTTCGAATGCTCGATATTATGGTCCCTATAGATGGCCACCTTTTCAATGACCGGCGATCCACCGCCGTGCAAAGCGTCGATCAGTTTGTGCCCTCCCCATACCGACGACATCATATCCTGGAAAAGGCGAAAGGCCCTATGCTGGTCTTCAGCGGAAACCGCCGGATTGCGCATGATATATTTGTCCAGGTAGGGCTTGAGTTTTTCGTGGTAGAAATCCTCTTCATGGGGCAGCGTAGCGGCGAGTCCGCCCGCAATGGCGGCGAGGGCCTCGTACTCTCCGTAAATAGCCTCTCCCGCAAGCATTCTCCCGGCATTGCAATAATTGGTATCGGGAATGAAGGTGCCGGAAGCAGCCTTAACGGCATTTACCGCAGCGGCGATGCCCGCGGCATAAATCAGATCGACGATCTGAATCATCTCAGCGAGTTGGTGCCGGACATGCTGGGCTTTGTCGATGCCGTTGTATTCCGCAGCCAAAGCGGTGGCGCCTGTAAAGATCTCCGACAGGGCCGCCTTGCATCCGCAGTAGCTGTGACGGTGGTAGAGGGCAAAGAAAAGGGCGGCCTTGCCCGCCGGTTCCGTTTCGCCGCAGAGTAAGACCCGTTCCCAGGGGATGAAGACATGATCGAAGATCGTCAATGAGTGGGATATGCCCAGTTTGCTGTAGGGCGCCTCCAGCTTCTTCCGGGGGGGTGGAGAGAAAGCGCCGTTGACGATGGTAATCCCTTCCCAGTCGGCTGGAATTACGAAGGCTACAGCCCAATCTTTTTCATCGGAGGCCATGTTTCGGGTGGGCAACACGACGATTTCGTCGGCGTAGACAGAACAGGAGTTATGCGCCTTGGCACCGTTGACGATGATGCCGTCAGGCCGCTTTTCCACCACACGCAGGTAGAGGTCGGGATCCTGTTGTTTGCCCGGACGCCAGGGGCGGTTTCCCTTAACGTCGGTCTGTGCGCAGACAAGGGTAAGATCTTCCGCCTGTATTCTTTTCATCATCTCTATAAAATTTTTATAATAAAAGGTGCCGTATTTCTGGTCGGCATCGTAGCTGGCGATCGAAAGGGCGTTCAGACCGTCGGCGCCCATGCAGCGTTGAATGCATCCGCCCACTTCCTGGCAATAGAGCCTGGTCATTTTTTGCTTGTTCAGAAGGTCTTCCATACTCTGGTGGATATGGGTAAAACGGTTGATCTTTTCACCTGTAATGTGTGATGTGGCCACACCCACTCCGTTATAGTCGGGATCGGCGGCGAAATCGTAGGTCTTGGCCATGACATCGATGCCGCCCTGGATGGTGGAGTCAAAGCGGTCCACGAGTTTACCCCGCTGGTAGACGTTCGGTCTCAATTTGGCAATTCTTTCTCTGTACTGATCACCGGTAATCATGATTCGCTCCTTCTTTTCCCTTCGATACGAATATCTGATGAGGCCAAGCCTCGTGTCGGTCTAAACAAACCAGCCCGATTACTATCTGGCCTTCCACTTGGGCAGCGGCACTAAAATGGCTTCCCGTTCCGCATACCGCTCCGGCCACACGCAATAATTCAATCCTACCTGCCACTGCATCATGACGGCGAAGGCCCTGCCATTCTGGCCGGCTTCCAGATCGCCTTCTCCCTTAAACTTGACGCCCCAACCCATATGTGTGCCGCCTGCGGGGATATCCACCTGATAAGCAGCCTTTCGTATCGCCTCGGAGTCTGTGGACCCGGCCTTATTCAGGACATAGTGATAAAAGACCCATGCGCCGGTAAAACCTGACATTGCGTGGAGATCCGGAAAGTCGCCGTATTTTTGCTTGTATCGTACGAACACCGTTTGCAAAGGGGGATCCAGGTTGGGATCCAGGGATTTGGGGTTTTTAACCAAAGGGAAATCGCCGCTGAAAACGCCATCGGAATCACTTCCGGTTGCCTTGGCGAAATCAAGCAATCCATGACCGCCGCCCGATCCGATCATTGCCTTGATATTGAGGTTGAGCTCTTTCATCTGTCGTTCCCATAAGATCGCGTCATTGGCGTAACAGGTGGCGAGAACGAAATCAGGCTGCAAGGACTTGAATTTCATCACCAGGGGCGAAAGGTCGGTCACTGATTTGCTGTAGCTTTCTTTCGCCAGGACCTTCACTCCCAGACTAGTGAGGCGCTTTTCCGCCGCCCCCATCGTGGCGGCGCCGAAAAGAGAATCTTCGTGCATAACGCAGACTTTGAGATGCCCGCATGCGGCTGGCCGTCATATTTTACGAATGCCTTCATGAGGAGATCACTTTCCGAGGTAGGCCTTTTTTACCTGCTCGTTTCCCGCAATTTCACGAGTCGGTCCCGACATCACTATATGGCCCTTCTCCATGATGTAGGTGGTATTGGAAATCCGCATGGTGTGGTGCACCTGCTGCTCCACAAGAAGCACCGTCACCCCTGTGGATGCGATCTGCTCTAACATCTCGAACATATGCTTTGCGAGACGAGGCGATAGACCGAGCGACATCTCGTCGATCATGAGCAGGCGAGGCCTCGCCATGAGACTCCTCCCTATGGCGCACATCTGCTGCTCTCCACCGGAAAGCAAGCCGGCCACCTGACGTGTCCGTTGCTTCAAAAGCGGGAAGAGCTCGAAGACATGCTCTAGAGTGGTTTTCAGCTCGGGCCTGGCTCTGCGGCTATAGGCGCCCATCTCGAGATTTTCTTTGACGGTCAGCGTCTTGAAGAGTTTGCGGCCTTCGGGCGCCAAGGCTATACCGAGCTCGACGATCTCTTCAGGCTTGAGCTTGCCCAGATCGTGCCCGAGAAAGGTTATACGGCCCGAGCGGCACTTCAAGAGACCACTCGCAGCGGCAAGGGTAGTGGATTTCCCGGCGGCGTTGGGTCCGAGCAGAGCTGCGATCTCGCCCTCTTTCACCGTCAGCGATACGTCGTGCAGCACATGGAAATCTCCGTAAAAACAATTGGCCCCTTCAATCGACAGCATCGCTCACCTCCTCTCCGAGATAAGCTTTGATCACGCAGGCATCGCTTGTGACCTGCTCCGGCGTTCCGCTGCAAATGAGCAATCCCTGATCCATGACCAGTACCCGCTCAGATACGGCCATAAGCGCATCCATGATGTGTTCTATGAAAAGTATGGTCAGGCCGCTGTTGCGCAGGCGCCTGATAAGGGGAAGGTTTTCGGCGACTTCCGTCGGGTTCAATCCCGCCAGCACCTCGTCCAGCAGGAGCAGTTTGGGGCCGGTGGCGAGCGCGCGGGCGACCTCGATTCGTTTGCGTTGGACGAGCGTGAGGCTGCCGGGCATGGCGTAAGCAAGATGGCTGAGTCCCATGATTTCCATCACCTCCCATGCCTTTGCCTCTGCCCGGGACATGTTCCTCGTGTGAGCGAGCACGGGGACCATGATGTTTTCCACGACCGTCATCTCAAAGGGGCGCACGACCTGGAAGGTCCGGCCGATTCCGATCAGGCTGCGCTTGTAGGACGGTAGCCCCGTGATATCCCGGCCTTCGAAGCTCACGGTCCCCGATTCCGGCCGGTAGATGCCCGATACGAGATTGAAGAGCGTGGTTTTCCCGGCGCCGTTGGGCCCGATCAACCCGACGATCTCACCTTGCTGCACCTGAAAGCTCACCTCACTTACTGCTATCAGGCCGCCGAAGCTCTTCGAGACATGGTTTAATTCCAAAATGGCCATCACCTCGCCTCCCCTTCCAGGGTCAGGGTAACTCGCTACCTGTTGCCCCTTCTGCGAAACAGCGGTGTAACGATAGATACCACTCCGCCGGGAATAAATCGTACGGTGGCAATCAGAACGAGGCCGTAAACGACGTAGTTGAGACCCTGATGAATGGTTCCGAGGTAGAACCGCAGGAACTCTCCTAAAGGCGTCATCACGACCGCTCCGATAACGGGTCCCCAAATCGTTCCCATGCCGCCGATGATTCCATTGAGAGCGGGCTGCAGGGAGAAGAGGGGCAGGGAGAAAAGGGTGCCCGGCTCCAGCACGTACATATAGAAGGCATAAAAGTGCCCCAGCACTCCGGTCAGGGCAGCGCTCCACATCAGGGCGATGAAATTGACGCGGGAAGTATTGACTCCGAGCGCCTGGGCGGCTTCGATATCCGAGGCCCCGGCCCTCAGGTGAAATCCCATGGCCGAATGGCGGATTCTATAGGACAGGTAAATAGTCAAAAGGGCGAGGCAAAGGAAAATATAATAAAAGGGCTTGCCGGATTGAAAGGTCAGGTTCGCCCACCCGAGCCTGAATGGAATGTTGATGCCGACCGATCCGTTGGTGAGGCCCCGCCAGTGGATGGCGACCATCCGGAGCACTTCGGCAAAGGCGATCGAAGCCAGGGTGAAAAAGGGCCCGCGCAGACGAAGGAGCGGAAGGTTCAGGATGAGCCCGCCAAGGAGGGACATCCCGATGGCTGCAGGCAGCCCGATCCAGGGCGAGACGCCGTATTTGACATATAAGATGGCGCCCGTATATGCCCCGATCCCGAAAAACGATGCATGTCCCAGGGATATCTGCCCGCCGAAGGCGGGAATGTTCCATGCCGCCGTAAGGGCGATGTAAAAGAATACCAGCGTGTACATGTGCAGGACGAAGTTCGAATGGAAGAAAAAGGGTATCAGAAGGAGGGGCGCCAGTATCGCGGCTCCCAGCATAACGTGTATCTTATTGGGCCTCATTGCAAGCCTACCTCCTCCGTACCCTTGCCCATTCCGAAAAGTCCCTGCGGCCTCACCAGCAGTGCCAGAATAAAGATTCCGAAATAGATCGCTTCCTTGAGAGCGGGAGAGACGAAGGTCCCTCCGAAGGATTCCACCACTCCGATGAAGAGACCGGCCAGGAATGTGCCGCTCATGCTGCCCAATCCGCCGAGAACCACGACTACAAAGGCAAGAAGAGTGTAAGTGAAGCCGACGGTAGGATACACCGTACTGAAAGGCATGAGCAGCGCTCCGCCGAGGCCGGTAAAGGCCGTTCCCAGTCCGAACGCCAGGAGATAATGCTTTTCCACCTTGACGCCCATCAGCCTGGCCACCGAGTTGTCCTCGACTATGGCTCGCAGCGCCTTCCCTGCGGAGGTATATTTAAGGAAGAAGTACAAAACGACGATCGACGCCAGTGCAGTCGCGAAGGCCACCAGGCGGGGTATGCTGATCATGATGTTGAACACTTCGATGGTGCTCATGGAGTAGGACGTATTAATGGTGCGGAAGTCGCCCTTCCAGAAGATGAGCGCCAGGTTCTGCATCAGCAGGGAGACGCCCACCGTGGTAAAAATTTTCATGATTGAGGAGGTGGACTGAATAGGCTGTACGATGACGCGCTGAAAGGCTGCTCCGAAAAAGAACATGACCGGGAGCACGATAACCACCGAGAGATATGGATCGAGTCCATACAGATCATGGAGCCAGTAGGTGAGATACATGGCCAGCATCACAAACTCTCCGTGGGCGAAGTTGATGATGCGCACCACGCCGAAGATGAGATTGAGTCCGATGGCGATCAGTGCGTATACTCCACCCATCAGCAAGCCGGATACGAGTGCCTGTAAGCACAGATCCATACCAAAATCCCTTGTGCGGACTGAAAAATCCCGGGTTAGTCCAGCGGGAGTGTCCTCTCCATCGAAAGGACACCCCTCCGGTCGGCACTATCATTGGGCCTTTGCCGTCTCCGGCTCCGTTACTGCTGCGCTCTTTGGCCAGACGGTAACCAGGTTCCCTCCCCGCCATTGGGTTATGAAGACGGGCACACGGGTGTTCTGGCCGTTTTCACCGAACTTGACCCCCCAGCCGGCAGCGGTTTTTCCCAGGGGAATATCAAGGGACATCGCTGCCTTGTAAACGGCTTCAGGATCCATGTCGCCGCCAGTTTTCTCAAGGATATCAAAAACAACGAACGCTCCTATGTAGTTGGTGAGGGAGTGGCCGGAGCGAGGGGGCTCGCCGTACTTTTCCTTGTAGAGCGAAACGAATTCCTGCAGGCCGGGGCAGAAATCGGGGTTGACTGCGTACTGAGTGAAATCGGCGTCGAAGACTCCCTCTGCAACGGGCCCCAATGCCTCCGCAAAGCTTCGTAGACTGTGCCCGCCGCCGGTTCCAAAGATGGGGGCCTTCAATTTCAGCTCATGCGCCTGGCGGCTGAGCAAAATGGCATCCTGAGCGTAGGAAACGCCGATCACTATGTCGGGATTGGCCTCGCGCAGACGCAGAATGACTGGCGAGAGATCGGACGAGTTGGTGGCATAAGGCTCCACGGAAACAACCTGCACTCCGGCTTCCTTGGCAAGCCTGGAGAAGCTCGCAGCCACGGACGTTCCGTAGTCGGAGTCTTCATGGGCTATGGAAAGCTTCATGTCCGAAGGCTTCTTCTTTAATTGAGGCGCAAGCCATCCGACAATGAAATCGATCTGGGCCCTGGAGAAATCAAGGGCAGTCGGGTTCGTCCTCCACATGGTTTTGTAGCCCCTGCCGGTGATTTCATTGGCAATGGCGGACAGCTCAAAGTAGGGTATGCCTTTCCTGGCCGCCACTTCCGACGCCGCCATACAACGGCTGCTGGCGTAAGTCCCGATGATGAGATGGACGTTCTTCTGCTCGATAAGCCTTTCCGCTTCCGATCTGGCTGCCTCCTCGGTACTGACGTCGGCCTGGACATAAACGATTTGGGCGCCGGCTACTCCACCGGCTTTATTCTTTTGAAGCCTGGCGAGCTCAACGCCGCGAAAACCTTCTTCCCCGAGCAGCGCCAGGCTGCCGCTCAAGGGAAAAAGCGCTCCGATTTCCAGGGTCTTGGAAGCACAGACGGCGTCACCCATCAGAAGGAGCCAGGAGACGGCGAAAAGCACGAGCACTAACGCAATCCTCTTCATAAATTACCCCCTTATCCTTTCGTTGAGTTCATCCGGCGGCCTGGCAACTCAAAGTGATCCCGACCGCGAAACACGATTGATCGCAGGTTGGTCATCATACGGAACGAAAATGCAACACGAAAGGACCGCGCTACATCTGCAACCAATCATGACCACGCTCGTTTGATCCGCCAGTCCGGCAAGAATCAGGCAGACATCCCCCCATCCACGTAAACCACTTCGCCTGTAATGTAATCCGAACCGGGGGAGGGTAATCCGAACCGGGGGAGGCCAGAAAGAGAACCGCGTTGCCTATATCCTCCTCCGTGCTGAAACGCTTCATAGGAATACGCGAGAGAGTTCCATGCGTCTCCCTCCCGTACGTCGCCTGCTCTTTGCTCACAGAATAAGTCCGGCCTCCGGTAGTGCACGGCCTTCATCATGGCTGGGCCAGCTCTCACGGCATAGTTGGGTTAGGCTCCGTGGTGCGCGCAACGCGCCCCTTTAGGTAAAGACCCACAACAGGATTCTACTTCCGGCGCGCGCGTTCCATTACGCCTCCGCTGGGCATACGCCTAACCCAGCGCAGATCAAAATTGTCAACTTGGATTACGTCCCATTACAGACAAACTCCTTGAAGTGTCAAGCAAAATCTGGAGGTTGCTCGCCAGCAATACCGGTCTTCCCTATCCTCACAGTGTGCCGCGGATTGAATTCTGGGAATACGACCAATTGTTAAAAAGTGGTGAGAGGAATCGTCATTGCGTGGCGGGTAGCGAGACACAATTCCGCTGGCAATCGCTCAGCCTTTTTCGACAGGGACCCTAAGATGTCTCGTTTAGGGAGATCATGCGTATCGGGGGTATGAATCTGTATCCAGGGATAAGTTTGCGGCACGTCAGGCCGGGATATTTCCCCTGAGATTCGATAACTTTAGGATGTTATTGAATAAATATAAGCAAGTACTAGCGCCGCCCGCGCCAATATTGCAAGTGTTTCGTAACGGTATTTTCCTCCTAAAAATTTTCCTTAAAGAATATGCCCATTTTACGCACAAAGAAGGTCTCTTTTGGTTTTGGTTTGTTCGGATTCGGATAAGGAAGGAATGGAATCACATTCTCTTGCTGTGTCAGTTCTTCGTTGACATGCGCAATCAGGGTCTTAAGCAGGCCTGATACATCCGGAGATTATCAGTTTGAGCGAAAAATTCAGAATCTGCCAACGTAAAATCAATGATTTACCTTCAAAATTCGAGAATTCTGTAGTGGCGGCAATGTGGTTAAAATACCTCTATATACACCATATTTTACTTGAGAATATCCGCCATGTCAGTATAGTGGCGTCATGTACATTAGAACAACTACCAGAAAACGTGGCGACAAGGCTTACCAGTCCCTTCACCTGGTCGAAAGCGTTCGTACCAGGTAGGGAAAAGTTCGCCAGAATATCATCGTGAACTTCCGCCCGGCTCACAAATACTCCACAGAGCAGGTCGAAGGGATGATCGATGCCCTGAAGCGGTTCTTTAAAATCGAAGATAATGCTGTTGAGCCCGCATCTCCGGAGCTGAGCCAGGACTTTGGTGCAACGTTTGCGATCTTTCGAATCTGGGAAAGGCTCGGCTGGACGCAAATCATTGAGAAATATCTCAGGGATCGCCGATTCGATTTTGACGTGATCGCAAATCTCAAGGTCCTTGTTGCCAACCGACTCCTTGATCCCATGGCCAAACTCCATATCCTCGAATGGATGGAAGGAGTCTACTTTCCCGGCGTCGATCGCGGCCAGATTGACTACAATCACCTCCTTCGCACCATGGACTTTCTAATCGAACATAAAAGTGAGCTTGAGCCTCGACTTGCCTCTCCCATGCTAAATCTTTTCGACTGCGCACTGGACCTTGTATTCTACGATCTAACTTCTTGCTACTTCGAGATCGATTCCAACGATAAAGACAATAAAGATAGTAAAGACAAATGTCTGTGCACTCTTCGAAACCACGGCTATGACCGGGACCGATCGGGCTGTCCCCAGGTGGTCTTGGGACTTGTCATGACCAAGGACGGCATCCCGCTATGTCACCATGTTTTTCCGGGAGAGACTCCGGACAAGTCCACCTTTCGGGAAGTAATCTCGGATATTAAGGCAAGGTTTCCCATAAAAAGGTGCATCGTCGTCGCTGACCGTGGCCTTTTGAGCCAAAAGAACCTGGAGGTGCTCGGCGAGGCCGGGCTTGACTATATCGTTGCAAGACCACTGCGGCAAAACAAGGTCTCACAGGAGACCATAAGGGCCGTAGCAAAAACCATTAAGCACCAGGTCCGGGACTGGGAGGACAAGAAGACACCCATGGGCCGGCCTCGTCCATGGCAGCAATATGATCTTCCAAAGCGAAGAGTTGCTGTCGAGGCATTTGGACAGGCGCCCCATTCACAAAGATCGTCCGGGGTGTTCCGCGTGGCCCCAACTTAGGCCTCACCAATTCTTCCGGTGAATAATGGATATGAAAATCAACTATCATTGTCATTCTCCTTCCGCCGCGTCCGCCATGGCAACCTTGCTTGTGACCGCTTCCTCAGCGACGGCCGGCCCTGCCGCCGCTGCCGATATCTCCTCCTTATCTTCAATTCCCTGGAATCGAGAGACGAGCGCGGTCGAGGCTACGATAAACTGGATCTTGCCGTAAACGATAGAAGGCAAGGCTGTGAGCGGATCGAAGTGCCTCAGACCGATGAGCATGGCCATGGCCGCATTTCCTACACCCGTCTCGAAACAGGTCGCCTTGCGCTGTGCATAATTGAAGCCGAAAAACTTGGGAACGAAATATCCTAACGAAAGTCCCGCCACCGCTTGCACCAGGCATATGGCGACGAGGTAAGGTAGTATGGAGATTTGTTGAATCAATGTGCTCGTCCCCTTGGACATGGTGCCCATCACTATAAAAGCGAGGCATATGATCGCGAGCGGACCGAAGGCAGGCTTCATCCTGCTTGTAGACTTCGGAAAAACGGACCCCAGAATCGTGCCCGCGACGACAGGCGCAACCACCATTGTCAGGAGGTCTCGAATGATCGCGGTCGCATGGAGGCCGGCAATACTTCCTGCCAGCCACAAAATCAGCAAGGGTTGTATGAAAGGCGCCAGCATGGTGTTGATCGCAGTCGCCGAAACGGACAGGGCCAGATCGCCCTTGCTGATCAATGTAAGCGCATTTGAGCCGCCTCCGGTCGGTGTAGTGCCAAGGATGATAATTCCGACGGCCAGAGCGGATCCCGTAACACCTGGAAATAATTGAATCAACACCAAAGACAGCAGGAAAGCGACCAAGGGCGTACAGATCCATTTCAGTAATACTGCAATCCCCACGACTTTCGGCCTTCGGATCATTCGACTCCATTCTTGAAGATTAATGGCCAGGCCCATGGTAAACATGATTGCCATGAGGAGATACGGTCCGAGGGTGGGAACTACGCTTTTCTCGACAGAAGGATAGAACAGATAACCGAAGGCAATTCCCAGCGTGAGAAAAAGCGAGGGATCCGAGGAGACGAAATTACCTATCCTCATGCGGAACGAAAGCGTCGCAGGAGGCGCTGTTCTTCCAACATAAGCGTGATAACGCAGGAATAATCCGATTGTCCAGAGCACGATCAGGAGCGTGCTCGCTGTCGGTTTGAGGCTCAGTGGCATGCCGACGAAATTTGAGGCCGCAAGCGGAATGATAGAACCTAGCGTAAAGCAAGCGCTGGACATGTATTTGAGTTTCTTGGCTTCCATGGCCATTACTCCTCTTCATGCGTTGCTTTCAGCGCATCAGGGTCTCTGATAGAGGACGCGCTCGAGCTCTTATTCGATTCCAGCCAGCCGCTTTGCACACTGCTTTTTGTAATCAGTGTCCGATTCTCTAAACAGGGTGAGGCGGTGAGCCGCGGGTGACCCCCCGCCATGAATATCGGAGATAGTATCTGCGCTTTCCATCGCCATTTTTTCAACCAGGCGGAGCATCTTGACGCGATCTTCCACCTGGATCTGACCGACTCCCTTGAGATACTTCTTCAGCAGTAGTCCGACCTCGGGGTTTTCAAAGTCCCTGTCTGACGGGAGGTCCGCCACGAATCCACCCGCGATGTCGATCATCAACCGCGTCGCCTCAGCCATTTCCTTGCCTTCGTGGATCTTGGAGGCGTTGGCGAGAACCGGATCAATGTAGTAGTTTCCGGAAGGCATCTGCTTGCCCTCATAGGAAGCAGCCAGACTGCATCCATAGAGGGTTTCGGCACAGTGGATCATGTCGATGATCTTCTCCTTGTGATAGCTGACCTTTTCCGTTCCGTTGTACTGCATCATGGTCATGGCGGCCCCGATCATGCAATCGATCTTCCCGGCTTTGCAACCGCCGCTTCCCTGGCGGAAGGAAATCTTGCCTCACTCCACCCGTGGCCCCGAAGATAATTGGCCGTACTGAAAATTGCGTCCTCAGCGTTGAAGAGATCTATCCTCCCATCGCCGTCCCCGTCGGCGCCGAACTTCATAAGGCTGCTCGGCAGAAACTGCGGCCAGCCGATTGCGCCCATTACAGACCCGTTGAGCGATTCCGGCTGAATTCCGTGGGTATTTTTCAACTCCAGCAGGGCCGACAACTCTCTGTAAGCCCAACCGGAGCGGTCAATCAGCTTCGTGTCGAAGGCCTCGCGCCCCCACCTCAGGCGGTCCTGCGGTGAGAGCAACTTCCACACCTTGTCGCGATTGGCTTTCAGATTCATTACGGCAAAGGTCGAAAAGACCGCGAGCGTTGGGGTCTTTCCGGTATACGATCCGAAATGGGTTTCAACCAGAAGAATCGCCGCAATGATTTCGGGCTCTACGCCATATGCGGCTTCCGCCCTCCGGAAACATTTCCGGTGATCGGCTATGAACTGCCGCGCGGCAGCTATTTCCGAGGGCGCCAGGAAATGGTCGTAGTTCGCCTCGCCCTCCCGGATTTTCATTGTCCGGGAGACGAGCCTGAACATCGGGGGCGGGGCGTATTGGAAAGCATTGGCGACCTGCTGACGCGAAAAACCGTCCTGCACGAGCTTTTGCTTTAGACCGCCGTAAATGTCTTCAGCCGAATGCGCCGCTCCTGGAGCAAGACAAAGGGCAGTGAAAATAAAAAGGGCCGGCAGAAACGCAATCCGGCTTTCCATACCAGCAGGAACGACTTGCTTCAACATGCCGAAATACCTCATTAGAGTTTAGCCTTGCGATTGACGAGTTGCTTATTATAGTTTATCAGCGCTTTTGATGCAAACCTGGCCAATCGCGCTTTTGTCTGCGCCCATCAGATATTTCTCAATTCCTGCCCCACCTCACGGAGCGTGGAGTTTTTGACCGGAGATCTTATGGATGGCGTTTCGGAACCGATTTCCCGCCCGAGGGAGGGAATTTGATCGATATCGATTGTGAAGAGGATCTGCGTCAGGCTTTAGCGCTGTTGCGGAAATAGAGAATCGCTTCAAGCACCGAACCGCCCAGGGCGCGGGCCTTGTCCGATATAGTGCAGCAGTACGTGCTGACCGCCCGGGGGTCGACATCGCCAATTTTTAATCCCTCGGGTACGGACCTGCCTTCCATGATCAGCCCTCGAACAACCCCCTCAAATGGGGCGACTACCGGCCGGTCTCCCACAAGGCAGATAATCTCTCCCTGCCGCACCAAAGACCCTATATCCACAAAGTGCCTTACCGTTCCTTCGCATGGGGCCCGCAGCACGCGCTCGGCACAGTACCCTTCGACCATGGCGGGCGTACCCGTGTTCGCCTCAGCCGTGCCCTTGAATATCAGTCGCCCCAGGTCGTGGCCCCTATTCGTTTCGATCACGATGTGAGCATGTACTCCAGCGGTAAAGCCAGGCCCCAGCGCTATTGTCAGCGGCGCCATATCACGGCGCAGTCCGGTGTCACGCTTTGCCAGAGTGGCGTCGACGATCACGTCCGGCTTCAGCTCGGCACTGACCTTCATCTCCGGGTCGACCATTATGGGCAATTGCCCCTGGTCCCATGCCCGGCAGGCCTCCACGACCGTGGCGGCAAGCACCGCGGTAACCCCCTCGACGGTCGCCGTGCCGTCGATAACCGCCTGCGCAAAGGAGACGGTTCTGCGAATGACCAAAGGATGCTCGATTTCCAGGATAACCACCCGAAACCCGCTACAGTGCAGACGCAATGCAACGCCGGACCCCAGGTCGCCACCTCCGCGCTGAACGATCATTTCTTTTTCCATCGGCTATGCTTCTCAACCCCCTTCTTAACAGGTTCGATGTGAACACGCATAAGAGCAGTAGCCTTTTCCGGGTCTCTCTGCTCCAGGTACTCAATCAATTGCTCGTGATCCTCCCAGGCTTTGCGCCAGCCGCTTTCCTCTCGCAATCCCGCCGCTCGAATCCGCAGCACCATGAAACGGAGATTGTTGATCAACTTCAACAGATATTGGCTATTTGCCGCCTGATACACAGTGTCGTGAAAACGGGTATTGAGTTCGAACAGACGCCTTCGTTTTTCGTCTTTGCTCATGAACTTGTCCTGGATGAGGTCGAAGGCCTTGTTCCTCATGATTTTGAGTTCGTCCAGATCGTCCCTGTTGATTTGCCCGCAAGCCAAACCCATGGCGTAGGATTCCAGCGCGCCGCGAATGCCGAATATTTCCTGGACAGTATTCTCGGAGATGGCCATCACCCTCACTCCGCCCTGGGGCAGGCGTTCGATGATGCCCTCATGCTCGAGGCAGCGGAAGGCTTCGCGCACCGGGGTGCGGCTCGTCTCAAGGGTTTCGGCGATCTTGACTTCGATCAGCCGTTCGCCTTCCCGGATTTGGCCGCTCTGAATCTGTTCGATGACATAGTCATAAATCTGGTCGGGTATGGACTTGGGTGGTTGCATTTTCACTTATTCCGCTCCAGCCTGTTTCAGTGTGGCCACGGCAATCACAATGCGCTGCACTTCGTTGGCGCCTTCGTAGATTTCCGTGATCTTGGCGTCCCGCATGTAGCGCTCCAGGAAAATGCTTGGTATATCCATGCCTCCGTGGATCTGCACTGCCTTGGCAGTGGTCCACATGGCGGTTTCGGAAGCGTACAGCTTGGCCAGCGCCGTTTCCATGGAATGTCGGGCGCCGGAGTCTTTCCTCCAGGCGGTGTGATAGACTAGGTGACGGGCCACCTGCACGCGGGTGGCCATGTTGGCCATCATCCGCTGGAGTCCCTGAAAAGTGGAAATGGGCCGGCCGAACTGCTGCCGTTCCTTGGAATAGTTGATGGAGGCTTCGTTAGTGCGCCGAAAGCCGCCACCTCCGCGACGGTGGGCACGATAAAACCGTGCCCACCCTACACCTAAGCCCTCCCTGAACATGCTTTTGCAAGAGACTCGGGGATTTCCTCTCTCGGACCGGATGCCTACAGCAAAGAGTAGCCGGCTTCAAAGCAAGCCATGTTATTCTTCAGAAACTTCGGCGGAGACATCTCTTCCACAAGCTTCCGGATGTCGCTGTACTCGAAGAAATCGTCTATCTTGGTCAGAGCGCCCAACATGACCACGTTGGTCATTTGAGCATTGCCCAGCTCAGCCGCCTTTTGGGTTGCAGGTATTTCGTAACCCTTTTTCACCACCCTTTTTAGCGCCGTCACGATTTCTTCCATGCTCGGGTAGCGGTCGATGCCCAAGTTGCTGTAGACGGTGGGAACGCAAAACCGGTTGAGGATATAGAAGCCGCCTGGATTAAGGACCTTTACGTTGCGCAGGAGTTCGAGCGCTTCCAGACCGAGCAGCACGTCCGCCCGGTGTTTGGGAATGAGAGGCGAGTAGATGGGTTGATCCGAAATGCGCATATGCGAAATCACCGATCCGCCCCGCTGGGCCGCACCTATGGTCTCCGTGCCAAGCACCTGATGGCCGCGGGCCATTGCGTATTGGCAGAGAACGTTGGCGGCAAAAAGGGTCCCCTGTCCGCCCACACCCACAATGGCGATATCTTTCTTCATGAGATGGCCCCTTGGAGACACACTTGCGCACAAAGTCCGCACTGGACGCAGCTAAGCTCATCCACGTGGACCTTTTCGCCACCAGCGTCGAACACCAGGGCAGGGCACCCGAATTCGTTTACGCACACCATGCAACCGGTGCATTTCTCGCCGTCGACCTCCACCCGGCGCTTTTCGAAGGGCTGTTCGCCCTTTCGGGACGCCGTAAGCAGACAGGGGGCGGAGACCACCACCAGCGAGACGCCGTCTTCTTCCACCGCCTTGCCCAGCGTTTCGCGGGTCGATTCCAGATCGTAGGGATCGACTGTGTGAACATGGACCCCGAGGGATTCGCCAAGACCCTTGATGTCCACTTTGTGCGCAGGCTGCCCCTGGAGGTTGACGCCGCTGCCGGCGTGGGGCTGAAAGCCGGTCATGGCCGTGGTGCCGTTGTCGGCCAGCACAATCACCTGTCTGGCGTTCTGATACGCTGCGTTGATGAGACCGTTAACGCCCATGTGGAAAAAGGTCGAGTCGCCGATAATGGAAAAAACCGGTCGCTTTTCACCGGCAAAGTGGGCCCCCGTCGCCATGGGAATGGAGGAGCCCATGCAGTAGATGGTGGACTGGAGTTCGAGGGGTTTGAACGATCCCGCATCATGGCAGCCGATGTCTCCGAAAACGATGCCCTTGTATTTGCGCGCCACGCGTTTGACGCTGTAGAGCATGGCCCTGTGGGCGCAGCCCACGCACTGGGTCCGGGTCCGGACCGGAACGTCGATGCCAAGAGGAATATCGGGGACTTCGTTTCTGAGGCGCAGTTCAGGGTCCGCTCTTCTAACAGTGTCACTCACCACCTGGGCCGTCAATTCGCCGTCCGAGGCATAAAAGCCTGACCGGCCAAGCACTTCCACCTGCAAGTGGTGGTCGTTGCAGAGCTGTTTGATGAGGTTTTCCACCACAGGCTCTATTTCTTCGAAAACGATGACTCGCATCTTGCCCTGAATGAAGGAGAGGACCTTCCGTTCTGGGACGGGCAGTGTGTTGAGCTTCATGACTGGATAGGTCCTGTCGAAGTCCCGAGCGGCTTCCTTGACATATGTGTAGCCCATCCCGCAGCCGATCAGACCGGTGTTGCCGTCCCCCGGTTCGATGTGGTTGAAAGGGCTCTCTTCGAAGATATCAACGATCTCCCGGTACTTTTGGTTGAGCCAACGATGACGAGCCTGAGGACGCTTGATGCCTCCCATCTGCCTTACCTCTACAGCGCTCATGATGTAGCGCTCCCGGTCGTCCTCCCACCTTGCTGCGGCCTCAGGCTCCAGGCAGTCTTCGAACGGAATGTCCGAGCGGCTGTGACATACCCGCATGACGGGTCGCAGCACGAAGCACATCTGAGTCTTTTCAGAAAGCTCGTAGGCCTCTTTCACCATTTGCTTGGCTTCCAAGGCGTTGGAAGGGTCAAAGACCGGAAGGTTGGCATAGGTATGCACCAGGATTCGGCTGTCCTCTTCATTTTGAGAGGACAATCCGCCCGGATCGTCCGCCGAAACCAGCACCATGCCCCCTGAGACGCCCGTGAAATTCAAGTGCATGAGCATATCCGTGCAGACATTGGCGCCGTTGTGCTTCATGACCGCCATGGAGCGGACGTTGGCCAGGGATGCGCCGGTGGCGACTTCCAGAGCCACTTTTTCATTGTTGGACCACTGGGCGTGGACGTGGGGATATTCCGTGAATCCCTCCAGGATCTCCGTGGCGGGGGTCCCGGGATAGCCGGCAACGACTCTTACCCCGGCTTCCACCGCCCCGCGGGTGATCGCATAATTTCCCATGATGTATTTTTGTTCCGCCATTATGCCGTGCTCCCCGCAGGACTTTGAAGGACCTGCGCTGCGATGCGGCAGGTCGTGTCCGACGTTTCCAATCGTGCCAACAATCAGCCCGGGACCTCCCCTCCTACAAGTCTGCATGCATGTATACGTTATCAAATACGCAAAAGAATCCCGTCTGTAAAGCTTTAATTGAATATCGGACATTTTACTTGTTACGGCTTTACCAAAGCCGTGTCGCTTGTCTTACGATTGCGCCCGCACGCCGTTTTGGTCGGTGAAATAGACGAGATTCCCGGAATCGTTCGAGTTGCGGGTCTCGAGGTAAACCGGGCGGGCCCAGAGATAATGGATGTGCTCCAGAGTCTCTCTGCAATACGTGTCGTCAAGAGGCAGGCCTTCGGATTCATGCAACTGGGAGCTGTTGAGGTAATTACCGTCCACTACCAGGATCCTGGGTATTCCCCAGTTCATCAGGCTTTGCGCCAGCAGTTGCTTCACATTTCTCCAGTCTGTCTACCTCACTTCGAGATCCATGTGCGAACCTCTGTCGGATTCGAGATAAATATATTGCTGTAAGTCAGCTTCGGTTTCCGGCCGAATCAGCTCGTCGGGGTCAATATTCCACTCGATGACCACTCCCGCTTCAATCAGCTTCTCGACAGCCTCCCGGCCATAATCCTCCTCGTGCTGTCGAAATCGTTGCGCCGCCTCGGAGGCCCAGGGAGATCTCGAGGTCCCTTTCGTTGCGACCGGGGATTGGGGTTATCTGCGGTTTCGGCGACCCGACTATGGCGATGCGGAACTGAAAAGATGGGTCAAGCTGGTGCTGGCGTAAAACTGGCGGGATGTGTTCGTGTTCTCTACTACTATTTTCAAACCCTTCTTGAGCTTGCTTCTTGAGATTTTGACTTTGATCATGAAGTAGATGCGGGGATACTGATTCTCTACCACTTTGGGATTTCGGGACCTCACCGCTCGGCTATTGTAACGACTTTGAGGCCTCGAAAACTACTTGCGGTTATAAACGGTTACATGACAATCACGGGCCTTCCCCCCTGATTCGCACCACCTTCCGAAACAGGCGACCCAAATCCAGATATGATTTGAAAACCTTGCGCATTTCAGAGCTTCGTTTTTTCAAGGATAGGAGAGGTGACCGTGCTCACCGCTGCTGAAAGCACGCTAATGATGGAATCAGTACTGCGCACTGATTCCTAAGCCTTAGAGAGAAGAGATCGAGTCGACGACTTCATTTGTGGTCACAATGGCACTGGCGTAGTTTGGGATATTGATGTCGAGAGCGGCGTGCATCTCCTCATCCGAGTAATCCGCGGTCGCGTCTTTTACCATTGTGGCCTCGTAGCCAAGTTCTGCGGCATAACGAACAGTTGCCTCCACACACGTACGTGCTATGAGCCCCATGATGATAAGCTGATGGATGCCGTGTTTCTTGAGCTGCAAATCCAAATCCGTGTTGGCGAAACCACTGGAACCCCAATGCTCCTGGGCAACGATTTCGCCCGGTTGAGGCTCGAACTCGCGGCGGATCTCGCCGCCCCACGTGCCGTATTCGAACGCCTTGTGCAACCAAGCTGCCTTCTGGACGGGCGCAATGTACTTCCAGGTCTCGTAGTCGCCTGGACGGTATCGACGATGCAGGGCATAGAAGACGCGAAGCTCCGTCTTCCGCGCAGCATTCAGGACTTGCAACATATGAGGAATACAATCATTTGCTTCTGCAACAGTCTTCAAGCGATCCCATACTTTGCCTCCCTCGGAAATGAAATCGTTGTACGTATCGATGACGAGAAGTGCAGTGATCTCTTTGTCATACTTGAGATTCGCCATGTTCTTTCCTCCTATGCGTTTCATCTAAATCGAACGTCAGATTTGTTGAATGCGAGCGTCAACCAGCAGAATCACTTGTCCCTCAAGGCGTGACGTTCGATACTTTTTGCGAAGAGAGGCGTCTCCTGCCGGTTATGAGCCTCTGTAACAGGCTTACGAGCGGCCTGGAAGATCTCCCATGGAATGCCTTGCTTGCCGAGAAAGTCCATCATGAGGACCAAGTTTGAGGCCGACTGATATCTGCCCGGAGTCGAAACAGGAGAGCCTCTATCATCGAAGCTCTCCTGCTGCTTGACGAGCAGTTAGGCAGCATTCGCCAAGATCACATCCTGAAAGAACATCGAGCGCAGTGGTCTGAAGCCCGCGCGAACCTCTTCTGAAAAGAGTTGCGGCTGTTCCCAGGCCGCAAAGTGCCCGCCTTTCTCAACCTTGTTGTAATGGATGAGTTTGGGATACGCCCGCTCTGCCCAGCTCCGCGGGGCTGGATAGAGTTCGTCAGGGAAGACGCTCACGGCAACCGGGATGGAGACGCCTTTGGCATTGAAATACCCGAGTTTGCCCCAATTCTCCCAATAGAGACGGGCGCCGGAAAGCGCCGTGTTCGTCAACCAGGTGATCGTGATGTTGTCGAGGATGTCGTCGCGCGTGAGGCCTTCGGATTCTCCCTCAAAGACGCGTGAGATCAGCTCGTAGCTGCGCGCGTCGTGATCAAGGAAATAAGCCGCCAAACCGACGGGTGAGTCCGCGATTCCGTATAATGTCTGCGGTCGCAGCCCCATCTGGTACCCGTAGGCGATTCCCTTTTGATATACGAACTGTAAACGCTCGTAAGCGACCTTCTCATCGGCTGAGAGACCCGATGGCGCCGGCGCCCCGGAAAAAGCCGCCTTATCAATGTCGACTGGAAAGATGCCAGGCATGTTGGTGTGAATGCCGAGCAACTCCGGAGGCGCCTGCAGGCCCATTAGTTCAGTGATGACTGCGCCCCAATCGCCGCCTTGCGCCACGAATTTCGTGTACCCGAGGCGATTCATCAGCACGACCCAGGCACGCGCGATGTGGGGTACATCCCACCCGGGGGTGGTCGGTTTGCATGAGTATCCGTAGCCCGGCATTGACGGAATCACCAGATGGAACGCATCGGATGCGCTGCCGCCATGCGCCGTGGGATTGGTCAGCGGATCGATGATCTTCATCTGTTCGACGATCGAGCCGGGCCATCCGTGCGTAACGATCAGCGGCAACGCATTTTCGTGTTTTGAACGGACGTGAATGAAGTGAATGTCCAGCCCGTCGATCTCGGTGATGAACTGCGGCAGGGCGTTCATTTTTGCTTCGATCTTGCGCCAGTCATATTCTGTCGCCCAATAGCGCGCGAGCGCCTGGATCGTCGCGAGCTGTACTCCTTGGGATGCATCTGTAACCGTTTCTCGTTCAGGCCACTTTGTCGCGTTGATGCGCCTGCGCAATTCGGTAAGTTCCACTTCCGGAATATTCACATGAAACGGACGAATAGCATTCTTCTCATCTGCTTGCTCGCCGCTTGGTTGTGTAGCACTAGTTTGGGTCATGGCGTCCTCCTATCTCAATAAGTGCATGCCTCATAACACTTATCCTGGCTAGCTGAGTATGGACCACGCATCCGATTTAATCGGATGCGGTATATACCTCAGTATTATAAAAACGAAAATCATTACGATCTCAGCAGCAACGGGTTTAGAATTCTGAATATTTTGCTTAAGACACCGGACATGCGCCACTGTGGTGTGGGGATCAGACATGGGAAGAATGCAAGCGAAAACCCGCTCTGATTGGCATTAAACTGGGAACCCGGGTGAGCTACTAACTTCGGGGTTGTTTTTTGCGCACCCCTCGGAGTCGGGTTTAAATGATGGTGGCTGATGCCCTACTTGAAGGTAATGGGAGCTTGCCAACGTCGTAATTTTTAGATTTTTCAAGATATGATTTGCTTTTAGCAAGCTACCTGAGAATTTCAGCTCGGGGAAATCGGGTTATAGAGGAACACCAAACTCGTGGGGGCGTTTTCGGTGCGACATGTGACAGCCGACGGTTTCTTAGGATGTGTTGCCGTTGACATGGCTTCGGTGTAATCTTATGGGATAACCATTTCCGGAGTTGCAATGCGAACCGATGAATGCGGTACATATCTTAATCTACTACTATTTAAAGGCGCTTTTGGAGCTTGCTTCTTGAGATTGTGACTTCAGGCACAAAGCATCGTGTCCTTCCGTTTTCGTGTATATCCGGCGCCATGCCGGCGAAAATAGAATTGAATTCTAAGATACTTATGATACATATAACGATTGTTCTCGATATCTTAACGACAAAAAGCCTTGTATCATTGCCTCAGCGGCCGGTCGAAATGGTTTTCCTGAAAGAAGGGAGAAGTGGTGGCTAAAACTGCATTGGAAAAGGAGTTGGAACGACTTCAGGATGAACTGATCGATTTGGGGGTGATGGTCGAGCGCACCATAATCGAGTCTGTCGAGATCCTCAAGACACAGCAAATTGAAGGGGCCTGCCATCTGATTGCGGCCGATTCAGAGATCAACCGGAGGCGCTACTCCATCGAATCGGACGCTCTTATTCTTATAGCCAGACAGCAGCCGATGGCTAAAGACCTGCGAACCCTTGCGGCCATCCTGGAAATTGCCGCCGAGTTGGAGAGGATCGCCGATTATTCGAAGGGGATCGCAAAGATTACAATTCAGCTCGGTTCAAAACCTTTGATAAAGCCGCTCGTGGATCTGCCGCGAATGGCTGCCCTGGCTTCAGATATGCTGCACAGAGCGCTCCTGTCCTTCGTTGACAGGGACGTTGAGACAGCGCGTTCGCTCCCTGCCGAAGACCGGCAGATTGACGATCTTTACGACCAGATATACCGTGAGCTAATGACCTACGTATTGTCGGACCCCAGAAATATCGAAGACGTAAGCCACCTTATGTGGGTCGCTCACAACCTGGAACGCACCGCCGACCGCGTCGTCAATATTTGCGAGCGTGTAATCTTCACGGTGACCGGCGAACTGATCGAATTTGACGATTTGGACCATATCCCGCCTGAGGGCGGTGACGCCAACCGCTAAGAGACGCGGTGAGGGAGAGAGACACACAGGTTGCGGACATGTACAACCGCACTCGCCTCACTCCGTAAGTAAAACATGGACCTTGAACCACATAAGGTGGAGCGCCGGCTGAAATGTCGTTGCGCCGTATCAGGTCTTTGCCGTTTCCGTCAGCGGTTCCTTTTCAACCGCCCAGTACGGATGCATGAGGTCCTCGAACACCGAAAGGGCAGCCTCGGTTCCCTGTCCCATTGCAGTCACTATCTGTTTGTAGCCCCCTTCGACGTCTCCGGCGGAATATATCCCAGGAATATTGGTTCGGTGATGGGAATCATGTTTAATGAAACCGTCGGGGGTCAATTCGATGTCCAGAGTTCTTGCAAGATGGACTGAAGGCTCATATCCGATCGCGATGAAAACTCCCTGCACCGGAAATGGATAGACCAAACCGGTCCTGTTGTTTCGCAGAATGACTTCGCTAACCTTTTCCTTACCCTTTATTTCTACGACTTCGGTGTCCCACAGAACTTCCATGTTGTTGGAGAAAATATTTTTGGCCAAGTGCTCCTGGGCTCTCAGAGTATTGCCTCTATGCACCAGCGTCGTCCACACGTCTATGTTATGCAAATAGAGGGCCTCGGTCACGGCGCTGTTGCCTCCCCCGATAACAATGACTTTCTTGCCTTTGAACAACGGACCGTCACAGGTTGCGCAGTAACTCACGCCCCGGCCCATGAAGAGCATCTCGCCCGGGGCGCCGAGCTTCTTGTAGTTGGCCCCTGTTGCGAGTATGAGCGCTTTGGCCAGAAACTTTCTTCTACTGGTCTGAACTTCTATCTTAGCTCCCGGTTGAATGCCAACCACATCTTCCCCCTGGAATATCTGCACATATTCCAGAGCATGGCTGACCAGAATATCGACCAGCGTTTTACCAGGCACCCGCGCAAAACCGGGATAATTCTCCACTATGGGCGTGGTGGCCACCTGCCCTCCGAGGGGCCCCCGTTCGATCACCGCTGTCTTCAGTCCGCTGCGCACCGCGTAAATGCCTGCGGCAAGGCCGGCCGGTCCCCCACCCACGATAACCACGTCAGTTTCGATTACCTCGGCGTCTATTTCGGGGATGAAGACGGTCTGCTGTTCAAGCTTTTGAAGCGAGAGCACAAACAGTTCCTCCGTCTGCGCTCCATAGGCGATGAGTATATCGTTTGCAAAGGTCTGCGGGACGCTGAAGGCGGAGTAGCGATTCGCGGTTTCCTGATTGGACTGGATATCTATTATCTCAAGTGAGACGATCTCCGGTCTTTCGATGGCCGCCTTCACCGCGTTGATCGCCTGGTCAGGACAATAAGGGCAGGTCGGACTGACGAAAACCTTGACTTCTCTCTTTGAATTAATCCTTTTGATAACCTGCTGGGACTGCTCACTCAGATTGCCGGTCTGGAAGCCGATCAGAAGGATCATTCCAACCAGGGTCCTGGCCTCTTCTCCAAAGGGGACCCCAAGATAGCGAATTGAATACCGATCCGGATCGAAAATCAGTGTGGGCGAACTATTCACACTGTGCTTCTTTGCTTCCGTCCCGTACAGGTCGAACTCGCTGATCTCTATCTTATCTGAGATTTTATTGAAGCTTTTAAGCAGGTCCCGCGCCGCTTGATTGAGAACATCGTTCTGGCCGTTTTCGGTAAAGAGCATCACAGGAACCTTGTTGGGGAGCGCATTGAATGCAACCCTGAGATTATCCTCGACCTGGCTTCCCAAAAAGGGATCTTGCTGATTTTCTGGTCTCTTTTCCGACATTTCTCCCCCTCTTCGAATTTTGATACTTTCGTGTTTGCCCCCAGTAATCCTCTAAACACTCAAAATATAAGTAAACTCGCCCCACAGCGCCACGGGCTGGTCCAATTTTTCCCTGTATCTGATTTTGCCGGTATTCAGGCATGCTCTATGTCATGAAAAATTAAGCTCTCGATCCATTTCATGACGCATAGAGTGCGCTATCAAAACTACCGTCGTGTACGGGGCAGAATACCCAATCCACCTTATTGAAATCCTGGACCAGAAGAAATGAAATTAGCGGAGGGAAAGCCTGCCTTCCAACGAGGTTCGAGATTATGAAAAAAATGAGAAAACCTTTGAGTTGGTGCACGGTTCTTGTTTTCTGGGGTTTAGGAGCCCTGTTTTTGCGGCGAATATGGGATTATCAACAATCGCTACCCGATCCGCTTGGCTCCTCTATCGAATTTACAGTTATTTTTTTGGTCACTTTCTATGTTTTGGCCCTTTTCCCTATTAAATATTGGGTAGACCGGTTTTTTTCCCTTTTTGGGCTTTCGATTGTAACCAAGGAAGATATTTGATAAAGACGGGACAGTGAGACAGAGGGGCGCCACGCATCCCTGTGCCCGTGCAGCCGCGCTGTGATGCCCCATCTTTGAGCCTGTGTGTTTGCGTATCTCTGCGTCCGCGAGTCTGTGGGCGAGTCGAAATTATTGCTTTGATCTTGCCCCTCCAGCAATCTTATGAGACTATCCCCTTCCGAAGCACTTTCAACTGATTTAGATTAAAAAAGCGCCGCTATATGCGGTTTTGATTTGCCTAGTGAGGATCGTTTCATTGAGCACCCCGGCGCCAGTCCAGCAGAAGCGTTTTAAAAATGAGAAAGCGAAACTGCATGGATGCTTTTCGCAGCCGAACGAGAAATGCCTGGAACGTCAGCCCACCCCCGCCCCCGATTCCGGTCCGGCTGCCCCTACGGGACGACTAGCCTCGCTGGACGCCTTTCGCGGCCTTACAATCGCCCTGATGATACTCGTAAACAGCCCCGGGGATACTAAGACCGTCTATTCACCTTTGAGCCACGCGGCCTGGAACGGATGGACTTTTGCCGACACTGTCTTTCCATTCTTTCTTTTCATAGTTGGAGTTTCGCTCGTCTTTTCATTTGCAAAACAAGAAGAAGAAAGCATACGACATTCGGCGTCTATGCTCCGGCTCCTGAGACGAACTATCATTCTTTTCGCGCTTGGGCTTTTTGTTAGTATTTTTCCAACATTCTACCTGTCAACGATCCGCATACCCGGGGTCCTGCAAAGAATTGCCCTCTGTTATTTTTTTGCTTCTCTGATTCTCCTGCAAACGGATTTGAGAGGCCGCATCTTATGGCTTATCGGCCTGCTTGCCTCCTACTGGCTGATGATGCGGTTCATACCAGTGCCGGGGATCGGCGCCGGGGTGCTTGAGCCGGGGAAAAATTTCGCCGCCTGGGTCGATTCGCTTTTCTTGAGCGGGCACATGTGGTCATATTATGATGGGAAATGGGACCCGGAAGGGATTGTGAGCACAATTCCCGCCATCGCCACCACTCTTTTCGGAGTGCTTACGGGACAATGGCTCATGTCTTCTTTGCCCGAGCGCAGGAAAGTCGCCGGCATGCTGTGCGCAGGCCTGGTTCTGCTCATCGCCGGTTACATACTCGATCTCTGGCTGCCGATAAACAAGAGCATATGGACGAGCACTTTCAGCATATTCATGGCGGGGATGGCTCTTGTTTGCCTGGCTTTCTTTCACTGGCTGATCGATATCGCAGATTTTTCTCGATGGGCTAAACCATTCATTATATTCGGACTGAATCCTATCACGGTATATGTGCTATCGGGAGTCTTCGACACTACGCTCAGGATCTTGAATCTGCCCACGGCCATAGCACGGGATATAGACTGCCAATCTTTCCTGTTCAACAGCTTGTGCACCCCTATTGCAAAATCGGAAACCGCTTCTTTGCTCTACGCGCTCCTGATTCTCCTGCTTATGTTTCTAATCGCATGGATTATGTGGCGAAAGCATATTTTTATAAAAATTTAGCCCACATAATCGAGCAACCGCCTCAACGTCCCGGCATTGCCTGCACGTCCTTGTCCTTTCGTACAGGTATTGCAGGAAGGTTTTCCAATGGGCTACGCCAGGCGGAAAGTTTGAGGACTAAAAACTCACCCGCCACTTTGTTCCCCCCGAGAAGTCTTCGAGGTGGACATGTTTTGCCTCGAGTTCCAGGCGGATTCGGTCGGCTTCGGTAAAATTTTTTTCCTGGCGGGCTTTATGGCGCAGGGCTATAAGCTCGTTCAATTCCTTTTCGCTAACGCCGGTCGTCTTCAGTTTGAGCCTTCTCTGCTGGTCCAAAAAGATCCCAGGTTCAAGCATCAGCAGCCCCAGGGTATTGCATTGTTTCAACAGAGAATCTGCCGCCTTTCTGGCGAGCTGTGCGGCGGGGCCTTTAAGATTCCTGTTTCCGAATTTGTCCAGAAAGCGCTGAAGATTTCTCTGGAGAACGAAAATATAGCCTATTGCCTGGGCAGTGTTGAAATCGTTGCTCATGGCGCCCGCAAACAATGCGGGGAGCGACTCCGCCTTTTCGTACAACTCCGGGTCCAGCATCCTCACGACCTCTCCGGAATATTCGGCGTCTTCCGATTTAGCCGCCTTTTGCTGCACGAACTCGATGGCGCCGTAGAGGCGATCGATCCCTCGTTCGGCTTCCCTCAGGGCCTCATCCGAAAAATCGACAGGGCTTCTGTAATGCTTGCTGAGAACAAACAGCCTCAGCGATTCAGGATGCACATAGCGCAGCACATCCCGGATGGTAAAGAAGTTTCCGAGCGACTTGGACATCTTCTCGTTATTGACGTTGACGAAACCGTTGTGCACCCAATAGCGCACGAAAGGCGCCTCAAAAGCCGTTTCACTTTGCGCGATCTCATTTTCGTGATGAGGAAAGACCAGGTCCTTCCCACCTCCGTGCAGGTCTACGGTCAGCCCCAAATACCTGGTCGCCATAGCGGAACACTCGATATGCCAGCCCGGCCTCCCCGGCCCCCAAGGACTTTCCCAGGCCGGTTCTCCAGGCTTGCTTCCTTTCCAAAGAACAAAATCGAGCGGATTTATCTTGTTTTCGTCAATCTCGACCCTGGCGCCCGCCATCATGTCTTCTGTATCGCGCCCGGAGAGCTTCCCGTAGCCAGAGAACCGGTCCACCCTGAAATAGACGTCTGTTCCGGCCTTGTACGCAGCGCCCTTTTCAACAAGCTTGCGGACGATTTCGATCATTTCAGGAATGTGCTCGGTTGCAAGAGGCTCGGTACTGGGGCGCAGAAGGCCCAAGCCGTCCATATCTTCATAGAAGGTTCGGATGTACCGGTTGGCGATCGTACGATAATCGGTCCCCTCCTCGGCTGCCCGCCGGATGATTTTGTCGTCGATGTCTGTAAAGTTGCGAACATAAGTAACCTGATATCCGAGGCTCAAAAGAAACCGGTAGATAACGTCGAAGACAATGCCGGAGCGGGCATGTCCAATGTGGCATAAGTCATACGCGGTGATCCCGCACACGTACATTCGTATCCTGCCCGGTTCCAGAGGAACGAATTCCTCCTTTTTCCCGGTCAGGGTATTGTAGATCTGCAAAGTCATCAAACGCCAATCCCCTCTTGAGCTATCCACTGAACGACCGAAGGAAACTATTTATCATCTGCTGGATTTAATTTAAACCTTTAAGGTGGTTCGAGCCACCGCCTTCTTATTGCTCCGCAGGTTCCTCGACGAGGGCGACCGCATATGCCGCAATCCCCTCCTCGCGTCCCGCAAACCCCAAGGTCTCTGTCGTTTTGGCTTTGATATTGACACAGTCTGATGCAAGCCCGATTTGGCCGGAAATTCTTTTGACCATTTGAGGTATGAAAGGAGAGAGTCTTGGCCTCTGGGCCACAATTGTGGAGTCGATATTTTTCAGGCGAAACCCTCGCCCTGTTAGAAGAGCCGCCGTCCTGCCCAACAGTATCAGGCTGGATATGCCTTTGAATTCGGGACTGGTATCCGGAAAATGAGCGCCTATGTCCCCCAGGGCGGCCGCACCGATCATGGCGTCGCAAATGGCGTGGAGCAAGACATCAGCATCCGAGTGGCCAAGAAGACCGTGTTCGAATGGAATTTCGATCCCTCCGAGGATCAGCGGGCGCCCCGGAACGAGCCTGTGCACGTCATAGCCGAATCCGACCCGCATCAGAGCCCCCCTTTCCCGATTCTCACGGAGAGAAACCATTCCGCCCACTGGAGGTCTTCCGGGGTTGTCACCTTTATGTTTGTGCGTTCGCCATGCACAATGGATACGGGGACCCCCATGCGTTCGACAAAAGAGGCGTCATCGGTCCCTGTCCAACCTGCCGCGACCGCTTTTTCATAGGCGGCGACGACAATTTGCTTCCGGAAAACCTGTGGCGTCTGCACAAGCCAGATCTCATCTCGAGACAAAGTCTCCCGCACTACGCCGTCACGGGCGTGTTTTACGGTGTCCGTTGAGGGCATGGCCGCTATGCAGGCGCCGGCCTTCCGGGCGCCTTCCCAAACCGCTTTGATAAGGCCAGGGCTTGCGAAAGGTCGCACAGCGTCATGAATCATCACCCAGTCACATTCAGCCGGAAGCTTTTTGAGTCCATTATAGACGCTGTCTCTCCTCTGGGCGCCTCCCGTTGTTATTGCAATCTCGGGCAAGCTCGAAGCTCGTTGGCGACTCCACCCGGAGACAACCTCCCCGGCGTCCGGAATATGCCTTTCGGCAACGATCAGAAAAATGATGGAGATAAAGGGCAGGTTTGCGAGCGCACTCAAGGTATGAGCCAGCAACGGCTTTCCGGCCAGCCGGATAAACTGCTTGGGTATGGCGCCCCCCATCCTGGTCCCGCTTCCAGCAGCGGGCACGATGACGCATGTCTTCCGCATTTGTGCAAATAACCAGCCAGAAAAAATTAAAGGGATCCCGGAGCAGGGCATAAGCCGGGTTCTGTTCCCTGAATGTCCCAGGACAAACAGGGCATGATCATTCCTCTGGCCCCGCCGTTACCGGCGGGATCAAGCGACCAACCCGAGAGCATCGGACGGGCAGCCCTCAAACGCTCTCCTATTCGGTCTTGCTCCGAGTGGGGTTTGCCTGGCTCCCGATGTCGCCACCGGGACCGGTGAGCTCTTACCTCACCGTTTCACCCTTACCCCTCGCGCGAGCGCGGGAGGCGGTTTGCTTTCTGTTGCGCTTTCCTCCTCGTCACCGAGACTGGGAGTTACCCAGCACCCTGCCCTATGGAGCCCGGACTTTCCTCCAGTCACACTGGAACGTGACCGGCGATCATCTGCCCTACTCCGGACACACCTTTAGTTCTCCCGGAGGGCAACCCCTTTCCTTATAATATATTAGCAGATTTACCACTTTATGCAAACCCTCCTGCGGCCTTCTCGGCTTGCCCGGTGATTTCGTTGAGGGTTCGCTCAAGCCGGAGGCGGCACTCTTCGATTTCAACCGGCGAAGCCCCCCGCACGACCTGTATCACGGGACCCCAAGAGACAGCCACTTTGGCAAAAGGCTTCGGGAGCAGCGTCTTGTCCCAGGTTCGGAATCGCCAGCACCTGTCGGCGGCGATGCCGACCGGATATATGGGACAGCCTGAGTACATGGCCAGAAGCAGCAGTCCTTTTTGGGCAACCCGGGCTGGCCCTTGAGACCCGTCAGCCACAAACCCGCCTCCCCGACTGTCCCGAAAAGCGGAAATTATCCCTTTCAGCGCGGCGACCCCGCCCTTTCCGGGCGAACCTCTGAAAGGAAAATACCCAAGGCTTTGCGCCATCCGCGCGGCAAGCTCTCCGTCGCGGCTGCGGCTGGTTATGGTAAGGTAGCCCTGATCGCGGAAAAAATACAGTATGGAAGGATAGGAGAAATGCCAGAAGGCGGCGAGCCTGGGCCCTTCGACATCATTAAAGGTCCGGTAAATTTCTTCCCCAACGATCTCAAACCGGCAGGTCCGGTGAAGCAGTCTAAGAGCCGCTGCGGTAACGGGAGGCAAAAATGGCATGTATTCCGCAATGCTTCGGCGTTTTTGCAGTTTATCGTGTATATTTAAAGAGTGGGCATCCATAATTTTTTTGCATGTGTTTCGGTGCGTATCGGACTTTACATGAGACAGCGCAATATAGCACTTATTGGATTTCGTGCAACGGGCAAGAGCACGGTCGGGGAAATTCTTGCCAGGAAACTCGGCAGGGAATTCGTTGATATGGACCAGGGCCTGACCTCGAGCGCCGGGCGCGACATAGCGACATGGGTGAAACAGGACGGCTGGGATTCTTTCAGGAGATCAGAATCCGGCCTGCTTGAGATCATCAGCGAGCAGAGAGGACTTGTGGTCGGCGCCGGAGGAGGGATTGTCCTCGATCCACAAAACCGCAGACTGCTCCGGAAGCATTTTTTCACAGTCTGGCTGAAGGCCATGCCTCAAACAATTTACGCTCGATTAAGCTCAGACCCTGGATCACTTCGAACACGCCCCCCGCTCTCCGAGCTACCGATGAAGGAAGAGATCGTAAAAGTTCTTTCCGAGCGCGAACCTCTCTACGCCCAGGTTGCGATCCTCGAAATCGATACAGAGGGAAAACAGACCATCCAGATCGCCGATGAGATTGCAACGCTTTTCACTGAGAGATGCTCATAAGCAGAGCGCCGGCCAGATCAAACACAGGGCCGCGTCGTACGCCGTCAATGCGGCCTGCCGGCAAAACCTCACAGCACTCCCTTCGCCGTATCCAGGGCGAGCCGCGCGACCCTGGCGGATATGCCGGGGGCGCCAAGCTGCTTGTGAATGCGCCTCAGCTCCAAGCGTTGCTGGTCCAGAAGGGCCGGGTCACTTAAAAACCTGATGGCGCACTCGGCAAGACGGGGCGCGGTAGGCTCCTCCAAAAACACAAATTCGGGGGCTATGGACCTGTCAGCTATCAAATTGGGCAGCCCGGCGAATTTGACCCGAATAAGCCGCTTGCCGATTTGCTTGCTGAGCCTGGAGACTTTGTAGATAACTATCATGGGGGTTTCTAGAATCGCGGCTTCCAGGGTAACCGTGCCGGACACAGTGAGGATCAGGTCACACGCCCTTACGGCGCCGTAGGTGTCGTTGCGCAGCACCTGCACGGGCAGGGACCATCGCGCGGCCCTGGTTTCGATATCTCGAGCGTCCAGCGAAGAGGCCACCGGGATTATGAACCTGGCGGCCGGGAAGGACCACGAGATGATTCGGCCGGCGTCCATCAGGATGTCAAAAAGAAGCTTAATCTCGCTGCGCCGACTACCGGGGAGCAATCCGACGAGAGGTCCGCTGAAATTGTGATAGAGCCGGTCGCATTGATCTTTGTCCGGCAAATCGGCCATTACATCAACCAGCGGATGACCTACATAATCGACCTCTATACCATGCGAGGCATAGAAGTTTTTCTCGAACGGCAGGATAACCGCCATCCGGTCCACAAGCCTCCTGATTTTGTTTATGCGGCCTTCCCGCCAGCTCCAGACCTGCGGACTTATGTAATAAAAGACTTTGGCGCCGATTTTTTTGGCGAATTTCCCAAGAAACAGATTGAAATCGGGAAAGTCGATCAATACGACCATTGCGGGATGACTTGCAAGAAGGTGGGACCTGATCTTTACCCAGGCGCTATAGAATGCCCGGATATGGCCTGCCAGTTCCGAGACTCCTACAACCGAAAGGCTTCGATTATCGACGATGACCCGAACGCCTTCGGCTTGCAGGTGGGGTCCCCCAAGACAGGAGAGGCGCGTTTGGGGGGCGATAGACCATATTGCGCGGGCAAGATGGGAACCATGCAGGTCCCCTGAGGCTTCTCCGGCGCTTATGAAGATTTCCAATTCCCGCTCTCCGGGAAAAAGCGTTTAGTGCGCATTTGTTCCTCAATCCGGCTCGATATTTCAAGTGCAACTGCAAGAGCCCGGCGCCCCTGCTCGCCATCCACTTCAGGCCGGGCAGCCGTTCTGACAGACCTCAGAAAGTCGCTGATCTCTTCTTCAAGGGAATCCTTCTCGATTATTTCCATTTCCTCCATCGAAAGCTGGGGAAAGCCGTCGTCACCCGATTCGGGTTCCCTGTATACGGCGTAGGCGCGTTTGGTGGCATAGTCGATCGAAAAATAGCAATTCTCCTGGAAGATGCGCAGCTTCCTCATGCTCTTGATCGAGATTCTGCTTGCGGTGAGATTAGCGACGGCGCCGTTTTCAAACTCCATTCGAACGCTTGCGATGTCCGGAAGAGGACTGAGGGCGGAAACGCCGGAAGCATGAACGTCCTTGAGAGGGGCGTTGATGATGCTGAGTGCGATGTCGATGTCGTGAATCATGAGATCAAGTATGACGTCTACTTCGAGACCTCTTTCATTAAAAAGAGCGAGCCGATGGGCTTCGATGAACATTGGGTCGCGCAGGCGCGGGCGAATGGCCGTAAATGCGGAGTTGAACCGCTCCAGATGACCGACCTGCAGAATTGCGCCGCTCTTTTTTGCCGTTGCGATAAGTTCGTCGGCTTGCTCCAGGTTTTTTGTCATCGGCTTTTCGAGAAGAACATGCACCCCCGATGCGAGGAATTCCTTTGCGATAGCAAAGTGGTGGGGCGTGGGCGTAACAATGCTGACCGCATCGACCTTGCCGATGAGCTCCCTGTAATCGGTTAAGGCCATGGTATTAACCTCTTTCGCCACCTGCAGGCCGCGTTGGCTGTTTATATCGATTACTGAAACGAGATTGGCCTCAGGCAACCTGGCATATTTTTGGGCGTGAAAGCGGCCGAGATAGCCAACTCCGATCACGGCCGCGCGCACGGCGTCAGGGCGAGGGCTGCGGACCAAAATGGCTCTTGGGGGCTCCGTTTGTTCTTCTGAACGCTCCGCACGCCGCGATCCGTTCTGATCGGAAAGACTCGATTCCAGGACCGCCAGCGCGTCATTGTCCTGGTTTTCCTGGGGAAGAAATCCCTCCTTTTGGACGAGTATCGAGATCCCGGCAGAATCCGCAGCGTCTATCATTTTGTCCCGGTCGAATATTACCGTTTTTCCTGCTTCGAGGACTAGCACCCGTGCATTGACTCTTTTCATCACCTCAATGGTGTCCGAACCAACGGCTGGGACATCGAAGCGCAAATCCTGCATGGGCTTGCTGACCTTGACTACTACCGCGCCTTCCCGGCAAAGACGGCCTCCACGCATAATGGTTGCGTCGGTGCCGTCTATTCCTTCGACGGCGAGCACAGCCTGGTGTTTCACCACGATGCATTGCCCAATATCGAGCCTCCCGATCTCCTTTGCCAGGGTCCAGCCGAAAACGATGTCCACGCGCTCGCGCCGGTTCGGTTTGCGGCGTGTGAGGCTCCCTTCGGGCGCCAGGAGTTCGGGCAGGAAAATGGTGGATGGCTGGATAAGTATTCCCTCTGACTCAAGTTCATCTGCGAGTGCCCTCAAAAGAAAGTCGTCTTTCTTATTTCGAAGCCTGCTCAGAAATCGCACGGCCCTCCAGTCCGGACGGATTTTCGTATACATGCGGGTCTTGTTGATTGCCCCAGCCATTGCAGCATGGGTAATTCCAGCGTTTTTGAAAGTTCCCACGAGGCGGTTGAGTTGCCCTAGTTTAAGCATGTGAAATTCATCGACGTATTTGGAAAGGGCGGGATCGGTTTCGCCATCGAAGCCGACTGCAAGGACGCGGACCGAAGCCTGACGGGCCGCATTGGCAAAGAGCAGCGGAAATTGCCCGCTGCCCGCAATGAGTCCTACGTGCCTGATCCTGTTATCCGGAATATCCGTATTTCTCAGGACCGTCACCTGGTTATTCCTCTCTTGGAGCTTGAAACAAATTCGATCAGCTTTTCAACTTCAGGGAGGGGTTCAACCTCCTGGCGGATTTTTTCAATCGCCACCTTCACGGTGAGACCCGAACGGAAGAATATCCTGTAAAATTTCTTGATCGCCTGGATAGACTTTGTTGAAAAGCCGTGTCGTCTGAGGCCTATGAGGTTTGGGCCGTGGAGAGTCGCAGGCGTGCGTGAAGCCAGCATATACGGAGGGATGTCCTTGCCGGTAGCCGCGAATCCCCCCATGCAACTGTATTCCCCCAGTCTCACAAACTGGTGGATGGCCACGATCCCGCCGATCACAGCGCATTCACCCACTTCCACGTGACCTCCCAGGGTTGCGGCATTCGCCATTATGACCCCGTTTCCAATCTTGCAATCATGAGCGACATGCGCATAGGCCATCAGAAAACACCCGTCGCCGATCCGGGTGGCGCCGGCGCCGCCCGGAGATCCCCTGTGGATCGTCACGTTTTCGCGAATTATATTGTCGTTTCCGATAATTACCTGGGTATCCTCACCGGCGTAGGTAATGTCTTGCGGAGAAAGCCCAATAGATACAAAAGGATATATCCGGTTATTGCTGCCAATCGTTGTTTTGCCATCTATCACTATATGCGGGCCCGCCACGGTCCCCGGTCCAATGGCGACATCAGGACCGATAATGCTGTATGCCTCTATAGTAACGTCTTCGGCAAGTTCAGCTTTCGGGGAAATTATTGCAGTAGGGTGAATCGGCATCTTGTCTCCACTGTGTTTGAAACAGGATCTTAGGCCAGGCGCAAACCTTTCTAGTCGCCTTTAGTCTCCCCTGAGTTCAGATCGACGTTTACCATCATTTCAGCCTCAGCCGCCAGCTTGTCATCCACGAAAGCTTCGCCGAACATTTTGAAAAACACGCCGCGTTGTTTCTGAATTTTGACCTTCATAACAAGCCGGTCCCCCGGCCGCACGGGTTTGCGGAAACGAACCTTGTCCACGCCCGCAAAATAAAACGGCTTGTTCTTATACTGCGGGAATACCGTTAAGACTAGAATGCCCCCGGTCTGGGCCATGGCTTCCAGGATGAGGACGCCGGGCATGATGGGATCGCCTGGAAAATGCCCCTGGAAAAAGGGCTCGTTGACTGAAACGTTTTTGATACCCACTATCTCGTCGGAGGTGCATTCGACAATTTTTTCCACGAAGAGGAAAGGATAGCGGTGTGGAATGATTTCCTTAATCTGAGTTACGTCCATCATCCTTTTTCAGTAGCTCCTCGATTCTGTGGATCCTTTCGTCCAGTCGTTTCAAAGCTTCCTTGAGCCTGGGCAGGCGCTGTATATTAGCGTAAGTTCTGAGCCACTCATCATGGGGAACGGCAGGGTAGCCGCCCGCAAGGATTTGGTTGGGCTTGACGGAATGATGAACGCCGGCTTGCGCGCCTACTTTCACTCCGTCCCCAATCTGAACGTGGCCGACTATTCCGACCTGTCCGGCCAGGAACACCTGGTTTCCAAGCCGGGTGCTGCCCGAAATACCCACCTGCCCAACCAGAATACAATCCTCGCCCACTACGACATTGTGCGCGATCATGACAAGATTATCGATTTTTGTGCCGCGCTTTATCCAGGTCCTGCCAAAAGTTGCCCGATCTACCGTAGCATTAGCGCCGATCTCCACGTCATCGTCGATCTGCACTATGCCGGTCTGGGGGATTTTTACATGCCTGCCCTGTTCGTCCTGTGCGTACCCGTATCCATCCGCGCCGATTACAGCGCCCGTGTGGATAATAACCCGGTCGCCGATAATGCACCCGTCGAGAATGGAAGCCCTGGGATGTATCAGACACCTCTCGCCGATTCGCACCCCTTTGCCCAGGTAAGCGCCGGCGCCTATCCTGGTCCCGGCGCCTATCTGCGAATTGTCTCCAACATGGGCAAACGGACCCGCTGAAACTCCGTCCCCGAACGATACACCCTCGCCGATAAAAGCGGCCGGATGTATCCCGGCTTTCTCTGCCGATTCGGGAAGAAACAACTGGGCCGCTTTAGCCAGAGCCAGGTAAGGATTCCTGGCGATGAGAAGATTGAATTCCAGTTCCTGAAATTCCGAAGACACAATCAGAGCCGATGCCCTGCATCCTGAGACCAGATGACGATAGCTGGAATCAACCAGAAAGCTCAATTGCCCGGAGGTTGCGCTGTCCAGCGCCCCTATGCCGGTGATATTCAAATCCGGGTCGCCCTTGACCTCGGCATCCAGCAGACGGCTAAGTTCGCCGAGCGAAAAGGATCCCCTGCACTTTAGATTACTGTTAGCACTGGTTTCCATCTGGCAAAATAGACCACTTAGAGAAAAGATAACCCATAAATCGCGGGCATGGCCGGTTCCTGCACCGGCCCCGCAAGGAATCTTCGCAGCCCGGCATCAAAAGGGCGGGACCTGGTCCCGCCCTCTACAGGAAAACGGCCTCGAGAATGCTCAATCATTTAGGGGACTATTTGTCAAGTTCGGCAGCGATCCGCTTGGTCAGATCATCCTTCTCACTGCCTTCGAAATACAGAACGGTCTTTTCAATAATAAAGTCGTACTTCTCACCTCTACCGATCTTTTCCGTTATATCATGCACCTTCTTGAGAATAGGCCCCTTGGCGGCGCTTGCCTGCTCATTGAGCTTAGCATTTGATTCGGAGCGCAGCTTCTGCAACTCCGTGTACATATCACCTAATTCTTTCTCCTTGCGGCTCTTGGCTTTCTCGTCCATTGCGTCTTTCTTTTTCTCGTATTCATCCTTGGCGGCTATAAAAGTGCGCCCCTTCTGCTCCAACACGCCGTTGAGACTTTCCTCCTCTTTTTTCATTTGATCGACAAACTTTCTACCCGTCTCAGATTGCGATATCGCCGACTGGAGATCAAAAAAACCAATCTTCACCGAACCACCGGCTGCAACCGCGTTCACAGAAAAGATCAAGGCAATGCCAGCCGCCACCAATACACATCCAAAAAATCTCTTCATTTTTTTTCAGCTCCTTAAAAGAATGCTCCAGCAGAAAACTGAATCTCCATAGGTTTTTCGCCCGCACGTCTGTCAAGGACGTACCCAAGCTCGATTCGAAGCGGTCCAAACGGCGAATTCCACCGGATGCCCGGACCAATGTCTTCCCTGAATCCCGAAAAATTTATGCTCTGACCCTCCGGGAATGCATTTCCGGCATCGAAGAACACCACTCCACGTACGCCATACTGTTCATATATAGGGAAAAGCACTTCGGCGTTGAGGACCGCGTACTTGTCGCCACCATACACCAGACCGAAAGGATCCAACGGTCCAACCTCACCGAACCGCCAGCCGCGAAGTGAATTTATGCCTCCCAGGAAATAGCGCTCAAAGATAGGAAAGCTATTCAGGCCTCCCTGCGAAAGCTCCCAGCCCACCTCACCGCGCAAGTGTCCGACGAATTTCCAAAAAAGCGGGTAATAAATGCCCGCATGATACTCTTCCTTAAAAAGGTCATAGTCGCCGCCAAGCGCTTTAGAGTCGTACTCGAGAGCGGCGCCGACATAGGTGCCTTTGGTGGGCACGAAGGGATGGTCGGTTGTATTTCGTTCGAATGCAAAACCAAACCCACTCTTGACCTTGGAGCCGATCTCGCTCCTGTAGAAAAGGGGATCGAGCGCAGCCGCCGAATCCAGGTTATTAATTTTTGCTGCTTCCCACCCATAGGAGAAGGTCACATTGGTGTACCGGCCCAGAGGATATCCGGCACGCAACTTGAACCCAACGGAGTCCTTTGTAAAATCTTGATATGCCCTGACCCAGTCATATATGTCAATTCCGCCTGACAGCGGAGTTCCAAAAAGCCACGGCTTGTTATAGCTTAACATGTAACGTGAGGCCAGTTGACCCAGGTAGGCCTTGAGGGTGATAGAATCGCCTTTTCCAAAAAGGTTTCTCTGCTGTATCTGGCCTGTCGCAAAAAGACCGTCCTCAGAAGAGTAGCCGCCGCCAACGCTTATCGCACCGGTCTGCTTTTCTTTTACTTTTACATTCAGATCCATCACTTCCTTTTGTGGCGTATCGACCGGAAGAATTTCCACTGTCTCAAAGAAGTCCAGCTTTTTGAGCCTGGTAAGGCTATCCTCTAACTTCCTCGCGTTGAAAACATCGCCTTCAAATATTAGCAGCTCGCGCCGAATGACATTGTCCCTCGTTTTCGTATTACCCGTAACAAAAATCTGACCAATCTTCACCTTCCCCTTCATTTCGACATTGAAAGCAACAATGGTGGTATATGTTTCAGGATCGCGTTTGACTCGAGGGTCGACCTCAACCCGCGCGTAGCCATCGTTCATGTAGGCCCGCTTTATCAGGTCCATGTCATGCCGGAGTTTTTCACGGCTGAAGTAGCCTTTGGGTTGGAGATGGAAATTTTTCACTATCTTTTTTTCGTAACCGTCTATAAGGTCTCCGGTCATCCTGACATCGGTCACTTTATATCTCTGGCCTTCCTCAACCGCCATGCTTATGTAAAATCCGTCCTCTTTGAGAACGGTGCTAGGCGAGCCGACCTTCGCATCCATATACCCTTCGTCATGGTAATAGGCAGTTACCCGATCGATATCCGTTTCAAGAATGTCTTTTTGGAGAATACCCCTGTCAGTTACAATCGAAAGGAGGCTCTTGACCTTTGTTTGCATCACTCCTCGCAGTTTCCCTGCGGGAATATTCTTGTTGCCTACAAAGTCTATCGATTTTATGTAAACTTTATTCATTTCCTGGATGTTGAAACTGACGACTGCCTTGTGAGGGTCTTTGGGGAAATCGATTTTAGAGGTGACTTCAGCGTTGTAATAGCCTTTTTGCTGATAGAGCTTGAGTATTTTCTGGACATCGTCGCTGACCACGTTACGCTGCAGAATTGCATACGCTTTTGTGACAATTGCAGCCAGGATGTCCTTTTCCTTTATCTTCTTCTGGCCGCTCACTTTGACTTCCTGGACAATCGGGTTTTCCTGTACGACAAACGTGAGGACCTTTCCGGCAGGGGAGTCGCCGACTTCAGCGTCCACTTTTTCGAAAAAGCCCATCTTGTAAATAGCCCGAATATCTTCACTCACCTGTTCAGGCTTGAGTATTTCACCTTTCTTGCTCTTGACCTCGCGTTTTATCGCCTCGGCTTCGATACGGTCGTTCCCTCTGACTTTCACATCCGCGATCAACGCCTTGGAAAGCACATGGATGCTCATCTGCTGCACAATTTTCCCAACGGCCAAAGCCAGGTTTTCGGCCCCCTTTTCTTCAGCCAAAAGGATAACCGGTTTTTTGCGGCCGGACACATCCACCAGCGTGGCGTCTATGCTGATGGAATTTCCGATCTGGTTGAAGCTGCCAAATACTGTGTAAGCAGCTCCGAGCCTGCTCCCGATGGACCGCGCCTGTTCCTCGGAACTGACAGGACCCCCCGATGCTTTTTGAACCTCCAGGGGATCGATCAGTTTCATGCCATCCCTGGCGCCGAGCCGGACAAAAACCTCATCGATGGAATCTTGTGTTTTAAGGACATCTTGCTGGCCATGCATCACGAAAGGCAAGACGGCGACTTTGGGCTGTTGGTCCTCAGACCATGCTGGCTGAAGGGCCAGAACAAAGAAAACAAAAAACCATAGAACTCCCCCCGCTCTTTTCCTGCCCACCATGGTCTCCGGCCCCTCCGCTAATGCGCGCTCCCAACAAATCCAAGCCAGAAGCTGCGCACCCCTGAATCCGTTTTAAGGCAACCGCCCGTCCCGTGCTCCCTCTAATACCACCTTCTCAGCGCAAGCCCAACAGAATTTTTTCGATTTTCCCAACCCCGCTTCACGCCTCATAAATCATATTGAAAATCATATTGAAGCTGTCGAGCATACCTCAGATCGAGCCCGTTCCTCTTTGAGATGAGCGTCCTTGAGGCGTAAGACCCGGTGCATCATGGAGGCAAGCTCCTGGTTATGGGTAACGATTACCATGGTCAAACCGAGCGTTTCGTTGAGGGAAACCAAAAGCTCATGAAGAGTGCGCCCCGTGCGGCTGTCGAGATTACCGCTCGGCTCATCGGCCAAAAACAATTTCGGACGAAGCGAAAGCGCCCTGGCCACTGCAACTCTTTGCTGTTCGCCGCCGGACAGTTCTCCCACCCGGTGCTTGAACCTCGCGGACAAACCGAGCCTGTCGAGCAGCTCTTCGGCCCTGGACTTCGCCTCCGCCCTCGGAAAACCGGCTATCAAACTTGGCATCATCACATTCTCAAGGGCGTTGAACTCCGGCAGCA
>PLSV01000192.1:22722-38943 GCA_003165235.1 Syntrophobacteraceae bacterium | reverse complement strand
TAATTCCAATAACACTCCAGTCCATCTAATCTCCTCCTTTCATTTCAGAACAATGAACAGCAATGTCCGGTTAAGTTTCCACTCCTACGCACTCGAGATCACGAAGTTCGACTAGTCTGAATCCTTCCATCAGCGTAGGGGTTACACATGACCTCTAAACATTTCACGTCGATGTTTCCAATGAATTCACCGAAATGGGGTATTCCTGAATTGAAGCAGAGGAGAATCTCCTTCATTCACGAAGCATTTCTCGCTGCCGTGAAAGAACTTAATGGTATATTAAACCTTTTCCTTCATTAGGATCACACATATCTTGTACGGCTTATCGAAAATCAAAAGCGCCCTATTATACCTGAACCGAGTTTTCAAATGCAAGCCTTCGTACGGGAGCGTCGCCACAAAAAAATCCATCTCCAGATTGGAATCGACTCTTCCACGCAGTTTCAACCGGAATAATGCGCCAAATGTGTAACGACAGGCGCCCAAGCACAGTCTTTGGCCTTAAATTCACTCAAAAATGCGCCCTAAACGCGGTGAGCGTGCATAGAATGGCCGCCGGTCATTGGCTGAGCATGATTCCTGGAGGCGAACAAACTCCGTTTAGCTTTGACTGGGCGCGACACTTCCTGTGCGCTTGACTGTTTCGCAGCCAAACCCCTTGCCGTAGAAAGGGCTCAAGCGCAAACTCCACGCGCCGCGAGGTTCGTTTTGTCCCGTCGGAGGGTGAGTATGCGCCTTTTCAGGCTAGTGTTGCTGGAAATATTGATGGGTATTGCTGAAAAGACCCCTAAATGCACTGCGATTCAAATTCTCAGCGCTATTACATGCGTTTGCCCCGGCCTACGCGGTTTTGAACATGGACATGGCCGCTGAGAGCTTCTCGGCATTCCCGGCGCTTTGCTGGGTTGCCTCGTTCATCTCGGCCATGGCGCTGTTGATGTGATCGATCCCCTCGGCCTGCTCCCCGGAGGCTGCAGCGATCTCCCCCACCAGCCGCATCACCCTGCCCGAGTTGCCCGCCACCCTCGCAAAGATCTCATTGGCCTGTTGAACCAGCGGCGACCCGGCCGAAACCTTCCGGCCGATATCTTCTAACAGACCGGAGGAGTTCTTCGCAGCCTCTGCGGCGTGCATGGACAGGATTCGCACTTCACCGGCCACCACGGCAAAACCTGCGCCCGCCTCGCCGGCTCTTGCCGCCTCGATGGCGGCATTCAGAGCCAGCAGGTTGGTCTGGAAGGCGACCTCGTCGATGTTCTTCACGATCTTACGGGTCTCTTCGCTCGCGCTGGATATCTGCTTCATGGACTCGGTGAGCGTCTTCATGGATGCAGTGGCGTGTTCCAACTCCTGATTGGTGGCGACGCGATGAGGCGGTCGGCTTCAGTGGTGTTTTCGGCGTTTTGGCGCGTCATGGAGGTCATCTGGCGCAGGGCCGAAGAGGTTTCCTCGAGGGCTGCGGCGTGTTTCGGCGTAACCTCCGACAGCACACTGGCAATCGCCAAGGACCTTCCAACGGCTTCCCCCATATCGAGCCTCATGGCGTTCACTTCCCGGGCAAGAACCCCGAGCTCGTCATGGGAGGAGATGTTGATCTCTTGTGTCAAATCGCCACGGGCTACCTGTTTAACCGCTTCCACTGTCTTTTGAATAGGGACGGTGATCAAGCGAGAGATGAGGATGTTCGCCAGGACCGACAGGAGAATGGCGGCAATGAGGATGGCTATTGCGATCTCCATGAAGGAGGAATAGCTCTTATTGGACGAGTCATAGCGGTCCCTGCTCAGGGCATTCTCCAGGGCAAGCAACTCCGTGAGCGTCTTGTTCAGCACCTGATAGGTCTCTTCGGCCGTGGCCATGTACATCGTTGCGGCGTTGAGATCCATAGTCGCCAGATCCAGAACATCTTTGGCGGCCTTTTTGAACCCCTGAAGCTGGCCTAAGGCGACTTCGTAGAGCTTCTTCTCTTCCGGCGTCAGTCCGCCGGACTTCAGGATCTCCTGGGCCGGTGTGACGTTCCGGTCAATGGCGACCACCTGCTCCCCGGACAGCTTGTTCACCTTTTCGGCCTCGTAATTGGCCGCCGTCCAACTGATCACCTTGTAGACATTGGAATTCACATCCACCGTATCATAGAGGATTCGCGAGCAGGTCTGGTAGTTTTGAAACCGGCTGTTGAAGATATCCCCGATTGAACCGTGAAGGCTTGACATCCCATAATAGGCCCAAGCGGAAAGCGCCACCAGGAAAAGAAGGACTTCTGTTTGATTCATAACAACGGTCCCGGTGCGGGACAGGCCATCGCATCTTTTAGCTGACTATCGGCATTCTCGCCGGCCGACATGAATCTAATCTGGGATAATGCGCCAAGCTTCACACGCCGCGAGGTTCGTCCTGTCCCACCCGAGGATGTTTTTCTGAGACTTTGGATGTCCCTTGACAACGGAAGTGGTCCGGTTAGGTTATATAGGAAGGTGAAAACACCTCAAACAAACCGAGTATAATCTTTCCTCCTTAAAATTTATTTTTCCCAAAACTTCCGGGCTTGAAGATTATACTCAAATAAATTAAAGGAGCGTGACTATGGCTGAGATATCAGTGCATCGACGGAGAGGCCGTCGGGAAATGTTCCTTTCGCCCTGAGCTGGGCTGACAGGCTCTTTAACGAGCTTATGCCCTCCAGGGTATTCCGCGAGTTGATGCCCTCTATGATGAAAGATCACGGAGAACTGCTGCCTGATTTCGATATCGCCGAAGCTGACGATCATTTCGTGGTCAAGGCCGATCTACCCAGGATCGATCCAAAGAACCTCGATATCAGCCTGGCCGGAAATGTCCTCAACATCAGGGGGGAAAAGAAAGAAGAACGCGAGGAGAAGAACGGGCGTTATTACACCGTAGAGCGGCAGTTCGGCTCTTTCAGCCGTTCATTCATGCTGCCCTCGGATGTTAAGGAAGATGGGATAGAAGCCTCATACAAGGGTGGGGTGCTTCGTGTGAACATTCCAAAATCGGAACGCGCCAAGCAGAAGAAGATTCCAGTGAAGATGAACCAGACGGAAGAGCATACATGCTCTTCCCGGTGAGTAATAAAGAGCGGGGTGTGTCGCCCCCGCTCCTTTACGCCTCAAGATCTCGTCCAGGCCGGAAGAATCGGAAGTCAGCACAACAGGACAGGAATTTCATTCCAAGAGGGAGCGGATGATGCAACTCATTTCTGTGAGGATTGAAAAACCGGAAGATATCAACTTCATTTTTGGCCAGACTCATTTCATAAAAAGCGTTGAGGACATCCACGAAAGCCTGGTGTCTGCTGTGCCGGGCATTAAGTTTGGCATGGCCTTCTGCGAAGCCTCCGGCAAGTGCCTGGTCCGATGGTCGGGGACCGACCCGGACATGATCGAACTTGCCCGCAAAAACGCACAAGCTATTTCCGCCGGTCATAGCTTCATCGTTTTTCTCGGGGCCGGCTTTTATCCGGTAAACGTTTTGAACACAATAAAAATGGTTCCGGAGGTATGCCGAATCTTCTGCGCCACAGCCAACCCAACCGAGGTCATTATCGCAGAAACGGAGTTGGGCCGGGGTGTTCTGGGGGTTGTAGACGGTTTTGCAACCAGGGGCGTGGAAGACGAAGCCGAAATCAACTGGCGCAAGGACCTGCTCCGCAAGATTGGCTACAAGCTGTAGACGAGGAGCATATATCACTCAAGCACTGAAGCAACTGGAGCCTAAATCAGCCTTATTTTTTAAATCATTCCTCATACTAAAAAGGTTGAGAAATGACTTCGGTTTCAGTGATTGCTTCAGTTGATACAAATCTATACTGATACACGGTGACCTTAGCTGACGGACCCCGCCCCACAGTTTAGATCACCTTTTGATTGCCAACGACAAATAAACAGCAGCCCCCATCTCTTTAAGCCGCAGCTTTAGCTCCTTTACCAAAACGTGGCGCCGGTATTGGGGCGCCCACACAAAGTGGCGCTCACAGCGATAGACCGCATGCGACGACCTGTTGTAAGATTCCATCGAAATTCCTCCGATTCCAAGTTACAACAGGTCGTCATGGCTCAGCAACCATGTTGCTTCACTAAAGGTATGGGGCCTTCGCCCCCATGCCCCACCACTGACAATGTCAGTGGTTTAGTCGGTTAATTAAATTTGTTGGGTTAGAAACGGAATTCCCAGCGACTCTCCCAGGGTGGTCAATTCGGTAACCGTATTCGTGGCGAGGGGAATGCCTTCTTTCAGGAGCCGGGTTTCGGTCTTAAACTCGGGTTCGCCTGGCATGAGGATCTCGTCGACCCCTTTGGCTTTGGCGCTTTCTTTGATGCTTTTGATGTAGGTATCCATGTTATGCTTGAATTCCTCCCGACCCAGAAAGCAATCGGGATCCAAGGCCATGAAAGAATGGCAGGTGCCCTGGATGCCGCTCTTATCTTCTTCGTACAGGCTCTTAATATTACGCGTCCATTTACCCCCGGTCAATACTGACGTAAGCATTTCGTGGGTCAAAGCCAATCCATAGCCTTTGTGCCCCCCCAAAGGGGCCAAAGAGCCTCCACCCTCATATCCTTCGTAAGGGTCTTCGGTAGGCAACCCGTCTTTATCATAGGCCCAGCCAAGAGGAATCTTCTCACCCTTCTTTCGGCTAAGGATCAGTTTGCCAGATGAGACCACACTGCAAGAAAAATCCACCACCACTGCAGGATAGCGTCCTGCAGGGAAGGCAAAGGACAGTGGGTTGTTGCCCATGATGCGCTCACGTCCTCCAAAGGGGGCCATCATTGGGGCAGAGTTGGAGCAGATATAACCAATGAGGCTGTTTTCTGAAGCCATCATAGGGAAAAGGCCTGTCACGCCGAAATGACCGCTGTCTTTTACCGAAATCCAGCCGATCCCGAACTCCTCTGCCTTCTCAATGGCTTTCTGCATGGCCCTATATGCCACCACATGACCCATGGAACCATGGGCTCCAACATAAGCAACGGGGCCCTTGTCTTTTAGATATGTCATTTTACTCTCTGCACGGACATAGCCTTTCTGAAGCCTTTTGATGTAGATGGGGAGCCGGGTGACCCCATGGGTTTCAATACCTCGAAGATCCGACCTGGCAAGCAGGTCTGCTGCGATATATGCCTCTTCGTCCGGAACGCCCGTTTTCATATAAGCTTGCTGGCAAAAAGATCTTAGATCTTCAAACCGCACAAGGTGATGAATATTGCTTGCCATGTTATGCTCCTTTCACATTGTACAATTTCCGCATCAGCGAGGCGCTAGAGGTCATCCCCCCGCGAGTAATCTAAAAAAGGTGACATGATCATCTTTGGAGATTTCTACACTCTGTGGGTCAGAAGCTTCTACGAATTTTCCGTTAATCATGACTTGTATGGTAGGATCCAATCTATCTATTCTTCGGTCCCAAAAAGTTTCCTTAATCTCTTCACCGTAGTTATGAAACAGATCTTCGATAAGATCTTTCAGAGTATGTCCTGAAAAGATGTGCCTAATACGGTCACTCTTGAGAAAATCGTAGAGGATCGGGAACCCCACCAATGTGATTTCAACAGATTTCTCTTCCATCATTGAACTCTCCACAGAGCGTTTGTCAGGCATCACCAGGTACAAGTATTAGAATAGTAGAAATTTAGATCCTTTCATCTTTGCCCCTTACAATCCCAGCTCTTTCAAAGTTCGATTCGCAGGGAGGCCTTCCTCGTTCCACCCTCTCAGTTTATAGTAATCAGCAAGCATGATATTCAAGGGCGGAAGATGTTCACCAGCGCCGCCGCTAGTGCGGTGGATCAAAACACGCGGTGGTAAAGTGTCGTTTTTGCGGCTCCAACCCCATCCGACATTCAGTTGTCGTTTCAACTGAAAACTCCTGTTTCCAGCCTCAATAAGCTCATCCGGGTTGAGTTCCCATCCCACTATGTGTTTCAGCCACTCGCTAATGTGGCGCAATTGAACGCCACCGAAAATGCTAAACTTGCATAAGGCGAGACTCTCCCATAAGTGCATCAAATTCTGGGCCTTAACCACCATATCTGCCTTTCCTTCAAAATCAAAGCGATCCATGACCTTATCAATGCCCACTTCCGGGAACGTCGTTGCGCGTTCGAAGATATGGGAAAAAGCATCGCAGTGACAAGGTCCGCGACTAGAGGTGGAATACCCCAATGCGATACTGGAAAAGGCCCTGGGATCATGAGCCGGCAGCGCCATGTTGTTGGAGTGAATTGCATATTCAGACGCTATCCCACCGATGCTCTCCGCAGCCTTCTGTAGACCTTCCGCCAAGATATTTCCGAATTTTTCTCGACGTGCAACCATTTCTATAAGTTTTTCAGAGGCATTTGCATTCCCCCATTTAAGGTCAATGGAACCAAGTTCTGCAGAACCAATCAGTCCTTTTTCATACAGTTCCATGCAAAAGGCCACAATGGCGCCGGTTTCAATGCTATCCAAACCAAGCCGATTCATTAGCTCATTTAGTCTCAGCACAGAAGGCAGATCGTCGACCAGGCAATTTGATCCAAGCATCGCCAAAGTTTCATATTCCGGGCCTCCGGTTTCTGTCAAGTTCGGATCAAGCGTTCCGCCGACTGTCCTGCCGCAGCCAACTACACATCCTGCACAATGAAAACGCTTCTTGAGATATTTCTCATTCAGTTCTTGGGCGCTGAGCTTTTTTGCACCTTCCGTCCACTTCCCCAGAGTCCAGTTCCTGATGGGAAGATCACCTACCGCCTCACAGGGCACAACTAATCCAGGAGTGCCAAACTGACTCATCCCCTTCAATTTATCGGTAAAGCTCGGTATCAGTTCCTTGACGCTGTTACGCAAGGCCTCGACGTTCTCAATCGGCAATTCCATCTGACCGCGAACGACGATAGCTTTTAGATTCTTTGACCCCATCAAAGCGCCCAATCCACAGCGGGCTGCCGTTCTTGCATGGACGCCGTCCGTAAAAACGCCTGCAAACTTCACGAGATTTTCTCCCGCAGGTCCGATTGTACATACTCGAACCTTCTCTCCTAGCGTCTTTCTAATTGCAGCATCGGTTTCAAAGGTATCGAGTCCCCAGATATCCTGGGCATCTCGGAACTCCACCTTTCCATTCTCAACGAACAGATAGGTCGCTTTTTCTGCTTTCCCAAAAATCATCATTCCATCAAAGCCTGTTCGCCTAAATTCGAGACCCCAGTGCCCACCAACAGAAGCTTGTCCCCAGTATTCGGTCAAGGGCGAACGACCAGCATACCCGTGTCTTCCAGAAAGCACAGCAGGGGTGCCGGTAAGCGGACCAGTCATCACGATGAACGGACTTTTAGGATCAAGAGGCGGAACATCGTCTTTCACAAATTCACGATATAAATAAGCTGCCAGACCTGCACCGCCTATGAATTTCTTCAGCGTGTCAGCCTCAATGTCGAGTGTCCGGAAATCTTGATCAGAAAGATTGACTATTAAGACTTTTCCATATTTTCTTGCCAAGGACTTTCCTTTCTTCTAGTAACTCTTTTGTGCTTCCAATATTTCCAGACCGATTACCTTCGCCCTAAATAGGCGTGTTTTAACTCTTTCTTTTCCAAAAGCTCTTCTCCGGTACCAAAGAGTTTTATCTTCCCGTTTACCAGCACATAGGCTCGGTCCACCATTCTTAATGTCAAAAAGGCCTTTTGTTCCACGATCAAGACAGTTACACCCCCGCTGTGTAATTTGCGAATTACTTCGAAAACTTGCGAAACCATTTTGGGAGCTAAGCCCATTGAGGGTTCGTCGAGGAGAAGAAAAGTCGGGACAGACATTAATGCCCGGGCAATAGCCAGCAGTTGCTGCTCGCCGCCACTCAAAGTACCGGCAAGCTGGTGTCTCTTATCCTTCAGAATCGAAAACTGTTCGAACAAATTTTCCAAATTGGCCGCAACAAATTCCTTTCTCCTTTTGCGATAATGGATATAGGCTCCCAGCTTGAGGTTTTCCAGGACAGTCAAAGCGCTGAATATTCTTCGGCCTTCAGGAACATACGCAATTCCCCTCTTTACAATTTCATGCGGTGGACAATTGTCACATCGCTTATTATCAAACATGATTCTGCCGTGGCTTGGTTGGTGAATGCCGGCAATGGCTTTGAGAGTTGTAGTCTTGCCGGCTCCGTTTCGCCCTATGATGCCGACCATTTCTCCTCTCTCTACCTCGAGAGACACACCTGCAAGGCCTGCCACTTCTCCATAATGGACATGGACGTCTTCAAAACTAAGCCAGTTCATCTGCTTCGTCTCCTAAGTAGGCCTCAATGACCTTCGGATCGTCTTGAACTTCCTCTGGAGCGCCCTCGGCGATTTTATGACCAAAGTCCATAACCGTAATTCTGTCGGAAATGCTCATCACGAACTCCACATAGTGTTCGATGAGAAAAACGGCTATTCCACGATCCTTGATTCTGCGAATAAGTTTCTCCAGATCAACGATCTCTTCGGCATTGAGACCGGCCGCAGGCTCATCAAGAAAGACTAACTTAGGATTACTCATCAGAGCCCTGGCTATTTCGACGCTGTGCTGTTGGCCATAAGGCAGACTAGAGGCCATATCGTAGGCTACATCACTTAATCCAATAACATCCAGCAGTCGCATTGCGTTCCTAATCGCTTCAGTCTCTTCCCGGCGAGCGCTGGGGGTCATTACTGCTGAAGCGACTATACCGTTTTTCATCCGAGAATGGGCTCCCACAAGGACATTGTCTAACACCGTCATGTCTTTGAAAAGGCGAACATTCTGGAAGGTTCGAGAAATCCCCAATGCATTGATGCGATGGGGCTTAAGTCGGTCAATCCGTGTTTTTCCATATTTGATGATTCCTTTGTCAGCTCTCATGGTTCCAGTTATCAAATTGACGGTGGTCGTTTTTCCGGCCCCGTTCGGACCAATCAAAGAATGAATTTTGCCAGGATTCAGCCTTAAGTCGAACGATGAAACGGCCTCTACACCCTGAAAGGATTTACATAGGTCCTCCACTTCCAAAAACTCGCCGGTTGGTTCCACCATCGTCTTAGCCTTGGTTGGTTCCAAATTCCAAACCAGTTTGGTCTTTATTGGCTTTATCCTACCAGTTATTAACCCCCAAATCCCATCCGGCATGAAAACCACGCAGGCTACCAAAGCAACTCCGTAAAGAAGAAGACGGTAATCCTCGACGATGGTGAGAAATTCGGGCAACACGGTCAAAATAATCGCTCCCATGACCGGCCCCAGGATTGTTCTTTGACCACCGACCAATAGCATCAAAAGCAACTCGACCGAACGGTCAAAACGAAATGCTTCCGGCGAAATGTAAGCATGAAGGGATGCCCACAAGCTCCCGGCAATACCCGCAAAAATAGCGCTTATGACAAAAGCCGCCAGCTTTGTGAAATAAATGTTGACCCCTGAGGCTTCCGAAACGGTTTCATCGTTCCTGGCAGCGTTCAGTGCTCTGCCCCACCGAGAGGAGATAATATTATAGCACACTACCATCGTCAAAATTGCGAGAATGCCAATAAGCAGGTTGAAAGACCTGTGGGAAAGTTCACTCCCACCTATACTCGGTAGTTTGATCCCCCACTTCCCCGCGGCGGCGCCGGTCACATCCGACCACGCCAAGATAATTTTGTCTGTGAGGAAGTTGAACGCGATTGTAATCAGCGCCAGATAAGGGCCGCCGACCCTCAAAGATGGAATGCCTAAAATCAAGCCAACAAAGCCGGCGGCCACTCCGGCCACGGGAAGCGCCAGCCAAAAAGAAAGACCGCAGTTGACTGTCAGATAAGCTGATGTGTAGGCTCCAACCGCCAGCAAGCCCGCATGTCCCAAGGAGATCTGACCGGCATAACCCGACACAATGTTCAGGCCGCTGACAATGATTATGTAGATGCCTGCCAACTCGAAGATATGCAGATAGTAGGGGTTCGAAATGAAGAGGGGTACCAGGAAAAAGGCTGCCCCAACTCCAAACAGCACCCAACCAAAGGTTGTCAACTGCGAAGGGATGAGTTTCACGCTATTCCATCCCCTTGCCAAACAAGCCAGACGGCCTAATCAGTATGGCTAGGATCAGAACAACAAAAACGACAGCTTCTTGCCAGATGGGAGGGACAATCGTGGATGAAAAAACTTCGATCAGGCCCAGCAATATCCCACCTAAGACAGCCCCGATAGCGCTACCCAAACCGCCCATGACCGCCGCCACGAAACCCTTAACTCCCAGAACGATTCCCATGTTCGGATCGGCGAAAGTGACAGGGCTGACTATGATGCCGCAAATAGCGGCAAGGACACCGCTGAGGGCAAAAGAAAAATAAATGACGTGTTTGGTGTTGATGCCCATGATCCCCGCTGTTTCCCGGTCTGATGATGTGGCCCGAACAGCGGTGCCAAAAATCGTTTTTCGATAATAGATCTCGAGCAGTCCAGTGCAGAGAAAGGTGATGAGGATAATGCCCAGCTCTTGGGGAAGCACCAGAGCACCAAGAATTGAGACTGGGTTATCGCCCCCGATAAATTTAGGAAATGGCAGCGGTGCAGAACCCCAGATCAGTATGGCCGTGTGTTTCAAGGCTACTCCGAAACCGAAGGTGCTCATGATCCAGATAAAGTTCCGGGAAACGTCCTTGACAGGTCGGATAGCAATGCGCTCAACCAACAATGCAAGAAAGCCAACCACCGCCGCGCTTAGAAGAATGCTCAGAATAATGGGTACATGCCAGACGGCGTAAAAGCTAAAACCGCAGAGCGCACCGGTGGTTACCAGCTCACCCGCTGAGAAGTTAATGACTGTGGTGGTGTTAAAGATGACGTTGTAGCTCAGAGCAACCAGCCCATATATGCTTCCGACAGAAAGGCCACCGAGAATGAGTTGAAGAAGGCTAGACATGAGTGATCCTATATCCAATACCGTTTTCTTAACAATAAAGTGCACTCCGCTTATCAGGATTTGCACGCCAAGTTGTTATCAAAAAACATTGCTGCGGTGGTCGCCAGCACAACCAAAAAGGAAACGGCATTGATCCTATATCTGCTCACATGTTACTTGAGTGGGAGAACTGCGGGTTCTCCCACTCTTTATCCTCAGGCTACTTACTAACAGTTGCATCAACGAGTCTACCGTTCTTAACCATAACGACGCGGACGGCATCAGGACTCCGTCCGTTGTGTTCAGTTGCACTAAAGGTGTATTTGATCCCGGTTACCCCTTCAAAGGCGCCGCTGCTTTCCAATGCGTCTCGGATTTTGGCCCGATCGGGACCCACCTTCTTTAGAGCTTGCGCCAACCACATGACGGCATCATAATATGTGATGGTCCAAGATGGCACGGCCATATTTGGATCTTTCTTGTAGGTCTCCATATATCGGTCCATGAACTTTTTGACCTGTGGATTGGGATCCGAATAAGCTGCACGCATACGATCACTGATGTAGGTGCCATCAGATGCGGCGCCTCCCAGCGTCCGGAAATCGGCCATCGTAATGGCCTCCGAGCCGAGCACCGGCACCTCATATTTCTGCTTTTTCATCTCCAGAACGATCCGGGCTACTTCAGCTCCGAGGCTCCAGGTGATAACACAATCGGCCCCGGCATCTTTTGCGCCTTTCACCTGAGCCGTCATGCTGAGATCACCCAGGCTGAAAGTACCCTCGTAGACGGGTTTGAGCCCGTATTTCTCCAATGACGGCAAAAGCATCTCCCTGCCATCCTTGCCATACTCTGTATTGTCATAAAGGAGAGCAATCTTCTTTGCCTTAATTGTGTTGGCCGCAAAGGTCGCTAAGGCCTGGCCCTGCCAGGAATTGAGGATTGCGAGTCTAAAAGCATAGGGACTGAACTTACCGACCGGACAAACTATGTCTGAGGTTGTGCCAGCAATGATGGTCGGCACCTTGGCTGGTAGAGTGACTTGCTCGCTGGCGAGATCCGGCGTAGTAGCTGTGGAGGGAAAGAACGCCACAACATTGTGTTTGAACACCAGTTCATTGGCGAAAGTCACCGCTTTTGATGGATCGTACTGGTCGTCCCTGGAGATGATCTCGAGGGGACGGCCGTTGATCCCACCGGCATTATTGATATCCTTTACCGCCATCTCCATGCCATGAAGGGCGTCGAGGCCTAAATCGCTTCCTGGACCGGACAAAGCGCCAGTCATGCCAATTTTGATCGAATCGGCGGCAGTAGCAAATCCTGACGACATTACCAGACCCACCGTCACCAAAACTGACATTACCAGTTTAAACTTTTTCATAATTATACCTCCTCCTGTAAAGAATCCGTGACATTTGGGAGCATATAAGCGCCGCACTAATCCTTGACCAATTCAAGACAAGCCCGAAGATGTTGATCATCCATAAGGCTGATAAAACTTGCCTAATTAATGAAAGTAGGCGCCGCCGTCGACAACTATGGTCTGACCAGTAATAAAACTTGAATCGGGGCCCGCGAGAAACTTGGCGGTGCCCACAAGATCTGCAGGCTGTTGATCCCTCTGTAAAACGCGGGCTTGAGCCGATATTTCCCGAAAGTGTTTGAGCTGAATCTCATTGTCCATAATGCCATCGCTTAACGTAAATCCTGGGGCAATAGCGTTTACCAGAATGTTGTCCTTTCCCAATTCCTTAGCCAAAGCTCTTGTCAACCCAATAACAGCGCTCTTCGAAGCCACATAGTGAAGAAGGAAAGGATTCCCCTTAAACGGGACGCCAGAGGTTAGGTTGATGATTCGACCGCCACCGGCTTTACGCATTTCACCAACCACGGCCTTTGAGCAGAGCCACATTCCCATGACGTTCACGTCCATTACCTTTCTCCATTCTTCGACCGTAATGTTCTCCATGGGTCCTGGGATCAGGGAAGTGTAGATACCTGCATTGTTGATCAGAATGTCGATCTTTCCAAATGATTTGACAGCTTCCTCCGCCATTCTAGCTGTGTCTTCTTCAGAAGAAACGTCTACCTTCACACCTATAGTTTTGAAACCTTTCCCGATCATCTCCTTAGCAGCGAGATCTGCCTTTGCCATGTCAACAATTACGACGCTGGCGCCTTCTTCTGCTAACCCCTCTGCCATGGCCCGTCCAATTCCCCTGACACCGCCAGTTACAATCGCTACCTTGTCTTTCAATTTCATTATGACCTCCTTATGACCTCCTTTAACTCTATTGGTGATACTCCCATGCAATCAAGATAGGTTAAGCAAAAACCTTGGGTTATCCTGAACCATTATTTTTAGATGATCGAAAGGAATACCCCTCTCAAGGAGCACACGCAGAAACATGCGCAGTCCCTCCGCTGGCGGAGGATTGTGTATCTGGCCCAAATCGGTGGCCAGGACCGTGCGTTCAGGACCCACTGCCTTGATCATCTCAATAATGCCATCCAAGCCTGCCTTGGTCGGCCACATTGGGTACATAAAAATGGCCAAGTGCTCGATAAATGCACCCATGTCGGCTAGTTCCTTTTGTTCTTCAACAGTACCATTGATGATGTATTCTGGATGGTTAACGTATAGCCTTTTGACCCCCCGCTCCTTAGCAGCTTTTATTACGGCTTTGGCTTCAGGAATGCAAAGGTGCCCTGTCGCAAGCATAATATCCGCGTCCGCTACCAGATCAATGATGTCATATACCTCCGGAACTATCTTTCCAGATTCATCAAAGATTGTAATAGGTTTCTCCTTTAGTTTACGCTTCGAGGCCTGCTTCATCGAAAAACCAAACTCAGGTCCGCCCATTTGGTCCAAATGATTCTTGGCTGACAAGGTCGGAAACCAAACTATTTTGGCGCCTAGTTTTATGGCCGCATCTACGGCGAAAGGATTGATTCCACCTACCGCATTATTAAGCACCACTCCGCCGTAGACTTCAATGCCATTAACAAGTTTCCGCACGAAATACATGCGGTCTGAAGTGTAGCCGTGGTGCTCTTTCAGGACTACAGCCCGCATTCCATATTTTCTGGCGCCTTCTGCTGCCTCAACATGATCGACCAGCCTTGGGAAAAGGCTCGGAGCTGAGTGAATATGCATATCAATCGCTCCACTCATTAGTTCCAAATCTTCTCTTTCATTTGTCATTTCTCTAACCCCTATCATCAGTAGTTTTATTACTCCGGGTAGATGCGCCAGTTACCCAGCGCATCTACCCGGAGAGTCGTTCCTCTCTTCTGCGGCTTTTTCTTCCCTACATAGCTTTCTGGTTTTCAAACGTCGACATCGCAAATGCGAACATGCTACTCATATGATTCTTTACCGAAATCTATCAATTCATGGGGATAGAAGAGTCGGATATAATCCTCCATTGCTGGAATCATGTGATTACGACAAATTTCTATAAACCCATCCTTGTTTCTTGACTCAAAACACTCGATCATCTGATCGTGTTCTTGAAGAGTTCTCCTTCTTTGGTCTGGGTAAGTGTAGGCAAAGTATCTCACTGAACTCGATAGCGTGATTAGCCTCGCAATTTGTTCGAAAAGAAAAAGATTTCCTGATGCTCTAAAGATGATTTCATGAAACACTTCGTGAAGTTTGACGAGCCCTTTGTCGACCTGAGCATAATTCTTGAGTTTCTCTTGAAGTTTTGACATCTCTTTAATATCTTTGGATGTAATTTTATCGAACGCCAACTTTCCCGCAATTCCTTCCAGATATGAGCGCAGGGAATAGAGATCCCTAATCTCTCTGGCACATAACTCACGGACTGTGGACCCTTTGTTTTCACTCCTCCAAACCAATCCTCGATCGGATAGAATCTTTAGCGTCTCCCTTATGGCGCCACGCCCAACTGAAAACCGTTCCATGAGATCGGCTTCGACCAATTTTTGTTTCGGCCGAAAATCTCCCACCAGGATTGCATATTCTATTTCTTGAATGAGATTATTCATGTTTTCATCATTGTTAACAATTATGGTTACTTTTTTTCTACGATACTGTCCACTGTTTGTCAACCTTTTTTTTCGACCCCTCTTGTTTCGGATAATAACCACCATTTTACACAACTTTGTCAACACATTAGGTACACCGAACTAGGTATGGAAGCTGTCTGGAAGATCGACGTGGTGGACTTTCCCGCTTTCATCCTCGTCGATGACAAGGGCAATGACTTTTTCAGCCAGTTGGCCGGTAGCAAGTGAGACTTATCGGGTCATTGCATCCACTCTTCCACCACTGGATTGCTCAGGGTCCCGATCTTCTCTATTTCGACTTCCACCACGTCTCCATGACCGATTCGTCCCACTCCGCCCGGAGTGCCGGTTGCGATGATGTCGCCCGGCATGAGGGTAAAATTCTTTGATATGAATGCTATCACATCCTGTACCGGAAAGATCATCTGTGCGGTGCAGGCATCCTGAACGGTCCTGCCGTTCAACCGGCATTGAATGCGCAGGTTCTGGGGATCGCCGATGTCTTCGTGGAGTACGATCTGCGGTCCGATGGGACCGAACGTGTCCAGAGATTTTCCCCGAAACCATCCCGAACGGTCGCCGTGCTGAATATTGCGCTGGCTGACGTCGTTAAAACATGTATAGCCCAATACATGCTCAAATGCCTCTCGCGGCGGGATGTTCCTGCACTTCTTCCCGATTATCACCGCCAACTCGGCTTCGTAGTCGGTGCGAAAATCCTCGAATTCGTACTCCAGAAGGAAAGCAGGTATCACGATAGGTTCGCCGGCCCCTATGAGTACGTTTGGAGTCTTCGAAAACAGGATGGGTTCCTTCGGCGCCCCCTCAGGAAGCCCCCGGGCTTTGACCGACTGGCTTTCCGCAATGTGGCTGCGGTAATTGAGGCCAAGGGCGATTATTTTCGACGGGTTTACCTGGTAAGAGCGCGCTTTGCCCAGAACCGGTATAGATACCATATTGAATACCCCTTTCGATGGAAAGTTAAGATTTTCGTCTATTCAGTTGATCGAATCAATACAATTCAAAAACATGCGACCATCAGAAGATTGTTAAATCACCACCTTTTCGCGGATAATACGCTGTTGGTTCGGTTGGCAGGTGAAAGCGATTTTTCTCGATTTACTGCCAAAACCGGAATAATGCATCGACTTCTGCGCTATGCATCCAAACTGCGTATTGAGATCGGATTTTCGCCCGAAAAACTCCTGCTGAGACCCTGAAACTCGTAAAAACCATACGATTTTCAGATGGGACCTGCAAGAGATATCTCAGTGAGATCCGTTCTT
>PLSV01000192.1:0-22701 GCA_003165235.1 Syntrophobacteraceae bacterium | reverse complement strand
CTGGCTCCAAAAGTTTGAATCTTTCATCTATTTGCCGCATGAGGACGAAGCCGGTGTCAGAAGTAATTTTGGCGTCCTTGAAGTCGATGGAAATTGACCTGTCGAAGCTCGGATGAATGGCCCCATTTTGCCTTTCACCTACCCCTATCATGCGGGATATTTCCTTCCTGAATGGTTACACCGTCTTTAACATCGAACAGACCGAAGACCTGCCCACCCACTACTACGCCAAGCATTAACGCCCACAAGCGCCGGAGACCGAGCGGAACGAAAGCCTTGACCGGTTTTTTCAGAATACCGGGGCCGACATTCGCCATGGCGGGGACCGCGCGTTTTACTCGACGGTTGCCTATTATGTGCAAATGCCCCCCTTCGCAGCCTTTCGCGATCCCGAAAGCTATTATAGTACACATCCTTCCCAAAGGCAGATCTTCCCTCTTCATCGCTCATTCCCGGCCTCATGAAATCCCACAAAATGGGGGTATCGGCGGCCGCTGGGCAGATAGAATTAACTCGGATATCGAAGTCGCCGAATTCCAGAGCAAGACTCTGTGCAAGATTGCTCACTGCGGCTTTTGAGGCGCTGTATACGCTGAAAAGAGGCCGGGGGCGCATGTGGGCGACTGAAGAAACCACAAGCGCAACTCCTCCACCCTGTTTTTTCATGATGGGGAGGGCGTACTGGATATCCAATCGACACTCTCTCACACGCGGCGCACGACAAATCTGGCCTCCTTATGCAAGTCACTAGATTTATAGCCTTTTTATGACTGTGTTTGCCTACCCCGCAAAAACCCCAGCTTGTGACTCAAATAAAAATTAATGAAAGTCAACTTATCCCTAAAAATACCATCTCCAAGGTGATGTAACGTTAAAGATATTGATTATTAATGTCTTATTTTAAATTAAAGAGAATATGTTTGATTTCAGTATAGTCTAGTATACCTTCAATTCCACGCGCTCTTCCAATGCTACTCGCTTTATATCCTCCAAATTCAGTTTGATTGTAAATTTGTAAAAAGGTGTTGATCCAAACCGTACCAGGATTGATCTCCTTTGCAACTCGATTTGCTCTGTTTACATTTAACGTCTATACCGCAGCAGCCAAATCGAATTTAGTTCCATTTGCAATATCAATTGCCTCTTCTTCGGTATGGAATTTTTGCACTACTAGCACTGGCTCGAAAATTTCTTCCTGAACCAGTGGTGAATTGTTACTAAGGCCAGTAAAAATCGTTGGAGCGACAAAAAAGCCATTGTCATAGCTTGAGCCATGCAAACGATAACCTCCGGTAATCAGGTTCCCTTCCTTTTTCCCAATTTCGATATAATTAATCACCGTATCTAGCTGCTTCTGTGATACCACAGGGCCCATTTGGCAGTCTTCATCCAAACCGTTGCCTACTTTCAGATTCTCTGCTGCCAATTTCATTCTTCCTAGTACTTCGTCAAACACCGTATCCTGCACCACCAGTCTTGTACCCGCCATACATATCTGGCCGCAAGTACTAAATGTAGCCTTTACTGCTGAAGGTATAGCTTTGTCCAAATCAGCGTCTTCAAATATCACATTTGGTGATTTGCCTCCGAGTCCCAAGGAAATCTTTTTTACACTGCCATGAATAACTCTCCATTCAATTGCGTATTTATTGAGCAAGGTGATAAGAAAGCGCTTGCCGAAGCTTTCGTTATATCATCGGTCGTTGATGCTATCCAAGTGTTTCTAATAACATCCTACTATCGAGCTCTTATTCGATTCCAGCCAGCCGCTTTGCACACTGTTTTTTGTAATCAGTGTCCGATTCTCTAAACAGGGTGAGGCGGTGAGCCGCGGGTGAACCCCCGCCATGAATATCGGAGATAGTATCTGCGCTTTCCATCGCCATTTTTTCAACCAGGCGGAGCATCTTGACGCGATCTTCCACCGGGATCTGACCGACTCCCTTGAGATACTTCTTCAGCAGTAGTCCGACCTCGGGGTTTTCAAAGTCCCTGTCTGACGGGAGGTCCGCCACGAAACCACCCGCGATGTCGATCATCAACCGCGTCGCCTCAGCCATTTCCTTGCCTTCGTGGATCTTGGAGGCGTTGGCGAGGACCGGATCGATATAGTAGTTTCCGGAAGGCATCTGCTTGCCCTCATAGGAAGCAGCCAGACTGCATCCATAGAGGGTTTCGGCGCGGTGGATCATGTCGATGATCTTCTCCTTGTGATGGCTGACCTTTTCCGTTCCGTTGTACTGCATCATGGTCATGGCGGCCCCGATCATGCAATCGATCTTCCCGGCCTTGCAACCGCCGTGGCTCTGGCGGTGGAAGGCGGAGAAATAGATCACCAGGTCGGCGGCGAATTCCCACTCTCCGCAAAGGAAAACGCGATCCCATGGGACGAATACGTTGTCGTAGATGATCGTTGGGGCGTATTTGGAATAACGTTGGTTACCGCAGTCACAGCCGTCCAATTCCCGGGTGTCCATGCTGGAGCGGCCAACGACGTGGATCACGCCCTTTGTGTCGCTTGGAATGGCGAAGGCCACAGCGAACTCTTCCTCGCCCTTGCGCATAGCGCGCGTGGGCAGGACGATCATTTCGTGTGAAGAAAGTGATCCTGTCTGGTGGCACTTGGCGCCACGCACTACAATGCCGTCGTCGCGCTTCTCGACAACGTGCAGGTACATGTCCTTGTCGGGCTGTTCCATGGGGCCGAAATTACGATCTCCCTTGGCGTCGGTTACGCTCGCGTTGGCCACAAAATCGTTTTTCTGCATGTACTTCAGGAATTCGGTAAAGCGTTTATTATACTGGGTCCCGTACTTCTTGTCGGCATCGAAAGTCGCCACCGCCAGGGCACACATGCAGTCCTGGCCTGTACACCTCTGGAAACAGGTGCCGACCCTCTGTCCCAGCTTACGGTTGATCTTGACACGGGCAACCAGGTCTTCAAGGGATGTGGGGGGGTTGTTGAAGCGGTTGATCGGCTCGTTGATCAGCTTACTCTGGGTTACGATCAGATCACGGAACTCAGGATCCTCTGCCAGCTCATATGTGGCCCCGGTGGCATCGATTCCGGCCCGCAGGCGCGGGTTGTCCACCACGTTTTCCACCTTTTCTCCAAACATGTAAACCGTCGGTTTGAGCTTCCGCAGAGACTCGATATATTGCTCCTTTGTCATCAATCCCATATGCTTTCTCCCTTATGCTGTAATATGTTCAAACTTTATATTTTTCCGCCACCCGGGCGCCCCAATCAAAGGCTTCCAGGTTCAGTTTGCTCTTCCCGCGGGGCACGAAATCAGCGATGGCCTTCTCCAAAGCCTCCCGGCTCACAATACCGGTCGCCTGCCAGAGTGCGCCGAGCATGATCATGTTGGCCACCACAGGGGCCTTCAATTCATTCCGGGCGATGGAGGTCGCCGGCACCCTGATGACGCGCTCGATCCCTGTGGGGGGCTCGGGAATCATATCACTGTCGATGATCAGAAGTCCCTTGGGCTTGAGCACTTTCGCAAAACGATTGATGGCGTCCTGGGCCTGGGCTACCAGAATATCCGGGGTGGTCACACGGGGAAAGTTCACCGGCCCATCCGATACGATCACCCAAGTCGCGGCGAATCCCCCTCTGAGTTCGGATGAGTAAGCCTGAGTCTGTACGGCAAACTTCTTGTCGTATGTTACGGCGGCGGTCCCCAGAATGACCCCGGCCAGGATCGATCCCTGACCTCCCAAGCCTGCGATGTTGATATCCGTCTGAGCCATTATTTATTACCTCCAGTCGGTTCCTTCAGCGCGGCAGCTATTGAGAAGATCAATTCGGGCTTGTTTAGGTTGACGAACTCCCCTTCGACAATTTTACCCTGAAGCTCCGCGGCATCCATCTTGGCCGCCTTCTCGATACGGATGCCGTTCTGCTTGTAGTGCTTCAGCATGTTTACGGCGCTGCCCTGCCTGGAGACCCGGCCGAACTGGACCGGACATTGCGTGATTGCCTCGATCATGGCAAAACCCTTTTTCTCAATGCCCTTCTTGATCGACTTGGTCATCTGTCGCGGATGGTAGGTTGTCCAGCGGGCTACATAAGAAGCCCCCGCCGATTTGACGAGCGTGGAGATATCAAATTCGTGCTCTGCGTTGCCGTAGGGGCTAGTGATGGTGGTCATACCATAGGGGGTGGTCGGGGCGGTCTGCCCCCCTGTCATGCCGTAGATGCTGTTGTTGACCAGGATCACGGTTATATCGATGTTGCGTCGGGCGGCGTGGATCAGATGATTTCCGCCGATGGCGCTCAGGTCACCGTCACCGCTGACAACGACCACATGTTTGTCCGGAAGTCCCATCTTCACGCCCGTGGCGAAGGCGATCGGCCGGCCGTGGGTCGTGTGCAGGGTGTCTACGTTGAGCAGGGGACTGGGAATCCAAGCCGAACAACCGATGCCGGACACGAAGACAAAATCGTCCATGGCAAGACCCAATTCATCGATCGCCCGCAGGAGGGCTTGGGTGATGATACCGGCGCCACAACCCGGGCAAAAGGTCGTTTTCTTCACCTGCGGCCGCATGTATTTTCTCAGTGGATGGTTATTTTCGCTCATTTCATTATCTCCCTGATCTTGGCCAGTATATACTGTGGATCATGGATCTGGCCCAGAACTTCCGGTCCCAGAAAATCGATCTTGCAGGCATGGGCCGATTCAGCCTTGATATACGGATACATCTGGCCTGTGTTGTTCTCCAGGACGAGAACGAAATTGGCGGATTCCGCCGCCGCCCTCACCTCCTTGTCGGGGAACGGCCATGCCGTCTTGAGACGTAGTGTTCCGACCTTGAGGCCGTCGGCGCGGGCCATTGCGGCCGCCTGCCGGGAAGATCGAGAAACCGAGCCGTATGAAATCAGGACCAGCTTGGCGCCTTCATAATCGGCCTCAACCTCCACGATACGATCCCGCTTACTGAGGATCTTCTGGATGGGCATCATGATATACCGATGCATCACATCGGGATCTTGCAGGTTCCTCATCCCGTACTCGTCGTGACAGGAGCTGGTCACGTGCGCCTTGAATCCACGCCCAAAGACTGGCATAGGGGCCACGTCCGGATCAAGAAAATCGCGTCGTGTCAACGGTTCGCCACCCTGGGTAATCTTGCGATTGATGAGCTTGATCTGGCTTTCATCTGGAATGACGACACGTTCTCTCATGTGCCCTACAAAACCCTCAGCCATCACAAAGACCGGCACGCGGTATTCCTCGGCCAGATTGAAGGCGTGAACTGTCATGTCAAACATTTCTTGCGGGCTTTCCGGACAGATGGCGATGATCTGGTAATCGCCGTGAGATCCGCGAGCGACCTGCACCATGTCGCCGGCCATGCCGATCGCCGGAACACCCGTGGAGGGTCCCAACCGCTGAACATCGACGATAACCAGGGGTGTCTCCGTGGCTACGGCCAGGCCAATATTCTCCTGCATCAGGCTGATGCCCGGTCCCGACGTTACGGTAAAAGATTTTAATCCAGCCCAGGACGCGCCGATTGCGGCGCAAATCGCGCTGATCTCATCTTCCGTCTGCAGAAGGGTTCCGCCCGCCTTGGGCAGTTGCCTGGCCAGCGCATTGAACACCTCACTGGCCGGGGTAATCGGGTAGCCGGCGGCAAACCCGCATCCGGCGGCGATGACCCCTTCCACACAGGCCTGATTGCCCATCATGAAATGTGTACCTGTATTAATTCGTTTTGCCTCACCCATTATATTATTCCTCTGTTCCGTCTGCGCTGCCACCCTCAACCACAATTGCAAAATCAGGGCAATAAATCATACAGTTACCGCAAGCCGTGCATTTCTCCTGGTCAGGAGGTAGCGGCGGCAGGTAACCGGCTTCGTTCATCGTCCCGGATGCAACGAACAGAGACTTGGGACAGACAAAGGCGCAAATTGCACAATCTTCCATCCCTTTGCATGACTGAGGAAACATGGTCACTTTCTGCATATAAACTCCTGGTTTCATAAGATATTCAGTGGTCAATTAACAGGCCTCCGGAACAGGAAACTCCGGGTTTCGCCCCTCCAGTACAGCCAAAACGTCTCGCGCCACCATGCTCATCTGGCATATGCTCTCGTTGGTATGGGCGGCCATGTGCGGAGTCCCCACAAAATTGTCCACAGTAAAGAGCGGATTCCGTGCGGGCGTGGGCTCCTCTTCAAACACATCCGTGCCAGCGGCAGCGATCCTCCCGGTCCTGAGCGCATCCAGAACGTCGGCTTCATTCCAGATAGGTCCGCGGGCTGTGTTGACCAGAATCGCCGAGGATTTCATTTGACGGATGAGTTCGGCGTTGATGCAGCCGCGCGTGCCCGGCAGCAGGGGCAGATTGATAGAAATGAAATCGGCCTGTCGGCAGACCTCCTCCATATCGGTCCGAACCGCCTTGAGTTCGGCTTCGACTTCGGGATAGTTGATTATATCATAATACACCACCGGCATGGAAAAACCGTAATGGCAGATGCGGGCGGTCTGCTGGCCGATTCGCCCGAATCCGAGGAGCCCTAGGGTCTTGCCCCACAACTCCGTCCCGATCAGGTCGTACCGTGCTTCCCACTTTCCTTGACGCACGGCGACGTCACCCTGTTTTACCTTCTTGGCCAGCATCAGGGCTAGGGCGACGAAATGCTCGGCCACGCTTTCAGTATTGGCCGTCGGGACATACACCACCTTGACACCGCGTTCCTTGGCCGCCACAAGGTCTATTCCGTCGAGCCCCACACCGTGCTTTCCGATGACCTTGAGCCTCCCGGCGGCGTCGATAACCGCCCGGGACACAGCTCCATTGGCCCGGATTATGATGGCGTCCACGTCGCCAACCAGGGAAATCAAGTGTGATTCCTCAAACGACTTAGCGTAGATGACGTCGCATCTCTCCTCCAGCAATTTCGTCCCTTCCGCATGCATTGCCTCATAAAGAAGTACTTTGAATGTCGAAGTCATCCGTCAGCATCCTCTGACATGCTGGTATTTTGATTCGAGTTCCTCATCGCGGGTATCGATGAGATCGAGCAACTGCGGCCGCCTGGCCCGCTAAATCAATGCCACAGATTCAGGAAAATGTCTGCCCGTAATGGATAGTAAGAAAATGGATGGGACCTCATTTCATTACGGACAGACAAGGTTTGCCTTTTACTTCGCTAGCAGCGCTGCGGTCAAAAGATCCACAAACTCCGCAACATTAGGTGGAAGCCTTCCGGATACGAGATTTCCATCCCAGGTTGCAGCCCAGTCAAAACTGTACGTGCCACCCATAAGCGTGACAGGATCATCAGCGATGAGCCATGCGGTGACCTTCTTGCCCTTTACTATGTCTGCGTTAGCCGCAGCCACTGGGCCGTGGCAAATGACGGCAACGATTTTCCCGGCCTTATAGAAATCCTTCAAGAACTTGATAGGCTGTCCCGTTTCTATCATCTGCCAAGGACTGAACGCGCCAGGAGTCCACAGAGCGTCATAATCCGATATCTTCAGTTCCTTTGATTCAACGATTTTGTAATCTTTCATCGAAATTTCCTGGAAAGGAATCGTCACACCAAATTGCCCCGTTCTTACATCCTCTTGCCAGTGTGACCCTCGTGCTTTATACGAGTAATCGAACAATCCGACAGTAACAGCTGCCCCTCTGTACAACAATTCAAGGACCGGCACACAAAGTTCGATATCTTCAAAATCTTCAGTTACCATAGCCAAAATTCTTTTGCCCTTGAGAATGCCTTTGTCCATATCGACAAAGTTCGGGTCGAAGACCTTGCACAATGCCCTCAGGACAGCAGGTGAGTCGATGGTGCTCTGGCCGGTGATGAGCTTGCCGTCTGTCACAACGGAATTGCCCATGTAGTTCGCAACCTTTTTCAGCATGTAGTCGACAGACTTCCCGCCGGTCACATTTTTACCATTTACGATCTTAAGTTTGATAAGTGGCAGAATCCCGCCGCCGATAGCGCCTACGGGAACTTTCCTGTCGGCAACCGCCTTGATAAAGTTTAGCGCCACATCGTCGGGATACAGAACATCGCCGGAGTTATCCCCGAGAATGATCATCGCATCATAATCTTCAGGCTTAGCGACGGGATAATCTTTTGCAAGACCTTGGCCTGGTTTCATCAAGGCGGGGGGTAATGCTCTCCCACCATTGATTCCCTGGCCGTTGAAACCGCCGCTCAAACTCAAGCCCCACATACCTAAAGGTTCCGTCGGAATACCGTTCATCGGCGTGGGACTTTTCCAGAGGTGATTGTTGTCCATCACAAACTGAACCTTTCCGCCAAACTCGCCGATATAACTCACAAAGTAGTAGGCCTGCCAATCACTGAAGTCACTGGCAACCACCACGGCGATTGTTTTCCCGGCCAGAGGTCCATTCTTTTTGACCTCTTTTTGAAAAGGTTGCTTATAGAGATATGCAGTTCCATCCTTCTCGATGTTGACACCTTTTGCCCTGATGACATTCAGATAGGATGAGTCTGCCGCCGAGACAAAGGATGCACATCCAAAACACATGAGACTGGCTATAAGAACTATTCGCATTAACTGATTCATAGTTTTTTCTCCTTGCCAGTGTGAATGTAGTTAAAACAATAAATGAAATAATGTCTCTTCGTTAAGCCGTATTCTGTAGTGCTTACGTCATTTATCCTTTACCACCCCCCTTCCCATAAGGCTGATCGGTTATCTGAAAAAGACCATCCGCAGTGCCGTTCAGGCTTGCGCCCGTTCGTCCAGTCGGCGCTGACGTGCTTCCTTGATATGGTTGTGGGCGCCAAGGTAGTGTGCCTTCATCTCTTCGTTCGCCAGCAAATTGGCCGCAGTGTCGGATAACATCACCCGGCCCGTCTCCAGTACGAAACCCCGCATGGCAATCAAGAGCGCCATCCGCGCATTCTGTTCCACCAGCAAAATGGTTGTGCCCGCCCTGTTGGCGCTTGGGATGGAGCCTGCATTACGGACTCGCAGGTTGAAAGAGGGAATCAGCGGTGTACGCAAGCATAAGCCCCTCTGGGCTTATCACTCATGTCCCAATACACCGTTTTCCACTCGAGGTACTCGTCAATCGCGATCGATCCCTGCTCACGGCCGATGCCGCTTTGGCGCATCCCACCGTAAGGCGCCTGCAGATAAGTCTTATGAATGTCGTTGATCCAGACAGATCCTGCTTCGAGCCGATGCATCGCCTGGTAACAGCGGATACGGTCATCGCTGTAAAAATAGGCGCTCAAACCATAGGGGGTATTGTTGGCCAGATCAAACACGGATTCCAGATCGTCATCAACCGTTTGGATACCGAGGACGGGGCCGAAGGTCTCTTCGCTCATCACGCGCATCGTTGGATTGCAGTTAGAAAGGACCGTTGGGGCATAGAAGAACCCACCCCCATATTCGATACCCTCCGGCTTCCCTCCGCCGCATTCCAGCTTCGCACCCTTAGCCTTCGCGTCTTGGACATGGCTGTCCACCCATTCCCATTGTTGAGCGTTGATCAGCGGCCCGATATCCACTCCTTCTTTCATGCCATCCCCAACGATCACCCGTCTGGCAAGCACGGTGATTTTTTTGACTAACTCGTTGACAATGTCACGGTGCACATACAGGCGGTTCACACGATTGCAAACCTGGCCCGAAGCACGGAACGCCTGAAAGACGACCCCATCGGCAACCCGATCCAGATCGAAGTCGTGCCATACGATGCCTGCACACTGTCCGCCCAGTTCAAGCGTCACACGTTTGATCTCTTTTGCAGCGAGCGCCATCACCCGCTTGCCCCCATCAAGACCGCCGGTCAGCGACACCTTCCGGACGATGGGATGTTCTGTCAGCATCTCTCCGACGGTTCCCCCCGGGCCCGTGATAACATTCCATACCCCGGGCGGCAGACCCGCTTCGGCGGCGATACTGGCCGTCAGCGTTGTGGCCAACGGTGTTTCCGAGGACGGCTTGGATACCACCGCACACCCGGCTGCCAGTGCAGGGCCGATCATGCGCGATAGCAAAAAAAGCGGATCGTTCCAAGGGGCTATGGCTGCAACGACACCTATCGGTTGGCGCATCACGAGGATCAGACGATCCACATCATCTGAGTCCACTAGTTTGCCCTCTATACGGCGTGCCTCTTCAGCATAGAACTGGATCAGAGCACAAAATCCCAGCACTTCCCCCTTGGCATTGGCAAGCGTTTTACCCTGTTCGCGTGTCAGGAGCCTAGCGATCTCGTCGGCTCGGGTACGGATGGCCTGACTCACATTCATCATCATCTGTCCGCGCGTCGCTCCGGGCGTCTTGCGCCAGCCGAGAAACGCTGCCTGCGCGGAACGGCATGCGGCGTCTATATCAGCCTCAGTTGCAACCGGCACTGTGCCAACTAACTCTCCGTTCGAAGGGTTGCGCACTTCAAGCCGGTTCGTTCCGGAACCTTTAACGAATCGACCATCGATGACCATATCGTATTGGTTTGTCATAATCCCCCCATTTTCGGATCAGGTTCATCCCATACAGGACATCCATCAAACGCTCGCGCTGGTCGGCGGATAAATGATGTCCTCTGGCTCAAACATAACTCCCCTATTGGTGTTGTATTTCTTTGATCACAGCTTCCGCCTTGTCGACCCAGTCGAAACGCGGATCGGTCACAACTTTGTAAGCTTTATCTCCACCGGCAAGCGCCCATAGGTAGCAAAGCGTGGCGCCCGGCGCGGCAACCGTGGGATGGTAACTGTTCGGAAAAACCATTACATCATCGTTGCTGATCATATGTGCCTGCGCCTGGTGATCGCGGTAAATGAGCTGTACCGCGTAACCGTTTGCTGGTCGTGTTTTATAGAAATAGAATTCCTCGAGATAATTTTCTTTTTCGGATATTTCATCGTGTTTGTGTGGGGGAATTCCCGACCAGTTACCAGTAGGGTTTAGCGTCTCGCCGATGATGAGGCGTTGACTGATTGGCGAGCCAGGTGGAATGATCAGCCGCACGTCGCGCCGCCAATTGGCTACCCCGGCTGACATTATCTTGACATCGCTTGGTGTGATGAGGACGGGCGGGAGGTCCGTTTCGCACGGCGCCTCAACAACCGCCATTTCCAACCTGCTCTCCGCTGTGACGCTCACCTCACTCATGCGAGGCGCATAGACGGCAGTACCTGGCCCGTTGAAGATGTTGTCCCGTTCACCCAATCTCTCCCACTCGAATTCTATGCCGCTGTTGACCGACACCGTGCATCGCCCGCTCAAGATGACCAACGTCGCTTCTTTGTCTCCTAAGTTGCCCTGCCAGCCTTCTCCGGTATCCAGGCGCAGAATTTCCAAACCCAACCAATGAATATCCTCTTGCCCCGGTTGAAAGATAGATTGATGGCCTTTTGCCATCGCCAAGCTGAAAAGTTTGTTTGAAACTCTATCGGATTTACTCATCAAAGGATTCCTTTCAAAAAATGTTCATAGTGTCGGGATCATTTCCTCAGCCAAAAGTCCTCATCCTGAAATATCCTCACCTTCCCATCATGTTTTTTGCGCCGGCTTACCCATTTCCCGTCTTCTCTTGCCCGGTGGTTTGCCGCCTTTAAAGACACGGATTTGGCGCCCCATGTAGTTTTCTCCATCTCGCTTCGCCGCCCTGCCGGGGGCAACGATTTTCAAACCTTTCTCCCCACGGGAGACGGTAGTCTAGCAGCGAAGTCCAATTCTAGTCGGTGTGGGACCGCTCCTTGACGATCCCTTTACGGGCGATGCCTTTTAGTTGAGCCATGTAGCTGTTCTTGGAAAAAACCGATGATCTATCACAAGCTTCTCGAAGGCCCCAGCATCCCGGCGTTCAAGTGCAGCGATCATGGCCCTGTGCTCAGAAATGGAGTGCTCTATTCGATTCGGCAAAGACCAAGCGTTAAATCTCACCATGTGGACCTTCGCGCCAAGGTGATCGATCATCTGATTGAGATGGCTGTTTCCGGAAGTCTGGAACAGCACCCGGTGAAACTCATTGTCCTTTTCGATCATCTGGTCTGTTTTCTTGGACAGGTGGTTTTCCAATTCCTTACTGAGCTTTTTCAACCGTTGGATCTCTATGCGTGTGATATTCTCCACCACAAGGCGGGCGGCAATCGCCTCAAGTTTTTGGCGCAGGAAAAAAATTTCTTCCACCTCCTCTGCCGAAAGGTCCACGACTATGGCCCCGCGGTAAAGAGTGATCCTCACCAAGCCTTTTCCCTCCAACATTTTCAGGACTTCCCTGATTATCGTGCGACTGACATCAAAGTGCGCCAGCAAGTCTCGTTCGATCAGGCGTTCTCGAGGCTTAAAATAGCCTGAGAGGATTGCGTTTTCCAATTTACGAAGCACAAGCGCCGAACTTATGCTTGCCGTGGAGACCTCGGTCTTGCCAGTATCTGTGCCCATTCGTTATCAATTCCCTCCGTCTGGCAAAAATTTGATATATAAAATGGTATACCATCTGGTGGGAAATCCTGTCAACTATTTTGTTTGCAGATTCCGAGCCTAAACTCTGATCCACCCGGAAAGCGCGGGATAGCGGGCGCAGTCTCCTTAATGGCAGCGAGGGCGGCGGCCGAGATTTCGGATCACGGTCCATCCGATCGAGTCAAATAGTCAGGTAGCATGCGGAAGACGTCACAATCCGATCACACGATTTTTATGAGATCATATGGGAAGATGATCCCAAGCTTTGTGCCATACCCTGCTGCAAAGTATTCAATTTTTCTAACTGTTGATCGTATTGAGTCTCTCAGTTATCATTCCAGCACCAGGGCAGCCTCAGATAGTGAGTGTACCGACGGATCTGCTAAAAGGACTTTCTCCGACTGCAGCAAATCAAACCGCCTTTTTCTTCCGCAGTCTCGTCCGTTTCGGTTTGGTGGCTGTCACTGTCTCAGTCGCCGATTTAGTGGACGCTTTGGCCTTACTCTGTCTTCTCGCTTCAATGTATTTCTGCAGCTTCTCAGGCAGTCCTCTCTCTTTGGCTGCTTTGCTTCCCGCCTTGGTCAATGTCTTTGCCGACAATGACATTCTCATCTAGAATCCGTATTTCTTCCTGTATTCTTTCCAGTTCGTGCCGTAGCATAATACATAATAATGGGCAAATCTCACGCCTCCTTGGGCTTCACTCTTTCGTAGCTATTGAAAACGTAGAGCAGACCGCCAAGAATGGCGACGGCAACGCAGACCGCAAAGGCGCCATTGAAGCCATACTCGGACGCAGCAAGATAGCCGGTAACCATCGGCGCGAGGAGAGCACCGAAATTGCCGACAAAATTCATGAGACTACCGACGCCACCGGCCTGGCCGTAAGGTGCGAGGTCGCTGGGAATGGCCCAGACGTTGGAAGCTCCAAACCCGAAAATGCCCGCAAAGGCGCTAAGCCAGAAAACAGCCCAGAAGGCAGTATCGGCCTGCATGCACAACCAGATGAAGAAGGCCGCGCCGAACATGCTGATTCCCATTCCCGTACGGCGCAGCAGGGTAATCGAAGCGCCCTTTCGATACCATGTGTCAAAGAACTTTCCGCCTGTGAGTTCCAGGCAGACCGCAACGATGTACGGAATGGATGCTGCAATGCCCATTTCTTTCAGTGACAGGCCCCTGGCCTTCACGAGATACGTGGGAATCCAATAGACAAAGACGGTCCAGATATAGAGGTAAAAGGGATAGGCAAGCATAGCCTTCAAGATGGTGGGGTATCTGGCCAGCCTTGTCATGGAAATGCGCTCGACGTGGACGGTGCCTTCATCTGTGATAACTTCGTCCTGGCGGATGTAGTCCAGCTCGGATTTGGAGATTCTCGGGTGATCAGCAGGCTCATGATAAGCCAGTAGCCACCAGATGGCCCAAACCACGGCCATGGCGCCTGTAACCATGAATGACATTTTCCAGCCCCATGCCGCGATGATGAAGGTCACTATGGGTGGAGCGAAAGCATTCCCTGCCCGCGCTGAAGCGTCGTACATGGATGAAGCAAATGTCCGTTCACGTTTCGGAACCCACACTGATACCACTCGGGCATTTCCAGGAAATGCGGGTGCTTCTGTGACACCGAGTCCTATTCGCAGAGCGAGAAAGGAATAAAAACCAACGCAAGCTGCCACTGACATCGTAACGGTGCCCCAGGCAATTCCGGCGATGCCCAAGACCCTCTTCGGCCCGAGTTTATTCAGCAGGAATCCCGATGGAAGCATTGCTATCGTGTAAGACCAGAAGAAGGCCGACATGAGTATGCCCATCTCTGCCGTTCCGAGGCCGAACTCTTTCATCAATGTTGGTGTGGCCACGGCAAAGTTGACCCGGTCGATATAGTTAATCATGGTTCCCACTGCCGCCAAAATGACAAGGTACCACCGAACACCGGTTTCCAGTCTGGCAAATGTCGGCGTGTTACCTGATGGAACGGATTGATTTGCCATATTCTTCCCTCCTAACATTTCTTCCTGAATAATGCATCAACTTGACCCCCAACGGGTGATGGACTGCATTTCCGGCTCGGATTCCATCCAAAAAAGCTCTTGAATTGCCAAATGTCTGCAACTCGCACGATTTCCAATCAAACCCCCAAGAAAAAGTGCCGATCACACCAAATTAGGCAATTTGAGGACATACCACCATCCCTACAGTCAATAGCTCGCTTTCCGCCCCACATAGTGTTGGGGAGGCTCAGGCGAATAATATGCGATAATAGCGGGCGAGCGAAAAAGCCGACGTAATGTGGACGCACCACTGCCTGGCATGATAAACTACCGTGGTTCCGACCTAGATGAGCCGCCTGATGACCGAGTCTATGGATGGCTTGACGCTCTCGCCCCAGAATGCCACATACCGAATCAAGTGAAGCACATTGTAGGCAAGACATCCGACGAGAAGCCTCGCTTGATTGGCTGCAAACCGATGGCAACTCGTCTTGTCCCATCTGATGGTGTTCTTTCCCTCTTTTATTAAGTAGGTGATTCGACGGCCTTCGCAAAACTCATAAAGACCGGGACTGGCAAATGCCGCATCCCCCCGAAGCCAAAATTGCTTGAACCCAGGCCGGTAGCGGTCAACCAGGGGGAGATAAGGCTCAAGACGCCATCGGCTGAATGCGCGTTTCCGGGTCTGAGTTTTGCGCCAAGAAGATCCCCGTTGCCGGTGAAGCAAAACAGAGGACGGTAGCAGACCTGCTCGAAGTAACCGTTCAAGGCTGCACCCTCCTGCTTTCCGTGAAGAGGGTCTTCGGTGGAATCGATATCTATAATGAGCCGCCGTTGGTTTCTGCGCCGAAGGAGGGTGTCGGCGGATCTATTGAGAGCATTTTCGAGAGCTTTCAGACCCTCACGCGTTGCGAGGATGTTGTTCTCAAGGCGAGAGAGTGCGGATTGCCTGACCCCACTTTCATGCTCTTTGCCCGAGGCCAACCGAAGTACCGGGTCCACCCTCAGGTGATCGGCGTCATAGCCTGCCGCCACCTGATAGACCCTCTGCCGCAGTAGTTGGAGCAAAGAATGATCCGTATGGAGGGGCGATCTGGGGTCATCAATTTGGCATGCAGCACCGCTGAGAATCTTGATCCGCTGATCGATCTCTCTCATGAGAAGAAAGCCGGTATCGCTGGTGATCTTTGCACCCTGAAAATCAATGCTGATCGAGCGGTCAAATTCGGGCCTGATAGTCCCTCTGTGTTTGTCACCAACCGCGCACATGAAGCTTTTCCTCCCACTGACTAATTTGCGACGTAAACTCAGATAGTTGGGACAAACGCAGTATAATTCTCGGGCATGCTCACGCATAACCCAGGTTTCCAAATCTCCCTCCCTACGGGAGACGGTAGTCTTGCATCGACGTCCAATTCTAGTCGGTGTGGGACCGCTCCTTGACGATCCCTTTACGGGCGATGCCCTTTAGTTGAGCCATGTAGCTGTTCTTGGAAAAAACCAGATGATCTATCACAAGCTTCTCGAAGGCCTCAGCATCCCGGCGTTCAAGTGCAGCGATCATGGCCCTGTGCTCAGAAATGGAGTGCGCAATTCGATTGGGCAAATACCAGGCGTTAAATTTCACCATGTGGGCCTTCGTGCCAAGGTGGTCGATCATCTCATTGAGATGGCTGTTTCCGGAAGCCTGGAACAGCGCCCGGTGAAACTCATTGTCCTTTTCGATCATCTGGTCTGTTTTCTTGGACAGGTGGTCTTCCAATTCCTTACTGAGCTTTTTCAACCGTTGGATCTCTATGCGTGTGATATTCTCCACCACAAGGCGGGCGGCGATCGCCTCAAGTTTTTGGCGCAGGAAAAAAATTTCTTCCACCTCCTCTGCCGAAAGGTCCACGACTATGGCCCCGCGGTAAGGAGTGATCCTAACCAAGCCTTTTCCCTCCAACATTTTCAGGACTTCCCTGATTATCGTGCGACTGACATCAAAGTGCGCCAGCAGGTCTCGTTCGACCAGGCGTTCTCGAGGCTTAAAATAGCCTGAGAGGATTGCATTTTCCAATTTACGAAGTACAAGCACCGAACTTACGCTTGTCGTGGAGACCTCGGTCTTGCCAGTATCTGTGCCCATTCGTTATCAATCCCTTCCGTCCAGCAAAAAATTGTCCGAAAATCTATGGCTGATAGCGACCACGAATAACCCGGCGAGAATCAAGACTAAAAAGTTCTTCGTGGTCGTCTACTCCATTTTGATATATAAAATGGTATACCATTTGAAAAACTCCGTCAAGCATTTTTCTGTAGCTCCTGAGCCAAACTCCGATCCGCCCGGGGCTGCTACATCCCCTCCACCCTGATCCTTTCGGCTATTCCCAGAACTGTGCGAACGTATGGCTTGCTGTGGTTATACTCCCAGATTACCGCTTCCCTGCCGGAAGGAAATTTTGCCTCACACCACCCGTGGCCCCGAAGATAATTGGCCGTACTGAAAATTGCGTCCTCAGCGCTGAAGAGATCTATGCTCCCATCGCCGTCCCCGTCGGCGCCGAACTTCATAAGGCTGCTCGGCAGAAACTGCGGCCAGCCGATTGCGCCCATTACAGACCCCTTGAGCGATTCCGGCTGAATTCCGTGCGTATTTCTCAACTCCAGCAGGGCCGACAACTCCCGGTAAGCCCAACCGGAGCGGTCGATCAGCTTCAAGTCGAAGGCCTCGCGCCCCCACTTCAGGCGGTCCTGCGGTGAGAGCAACTTCCACACCTTGTCGCGATTGGCTTTCAGATTCATTACAGCAAAGGTCGAAAAGACCCCGAGCGTTGGGGTCTTTCCGGTATACGATCCGAAATGGGTTTCAACCAGAAGAATCGCCGCAATGATTTCGGGCTCTACGCCATATGCGGCTTCCGCCCTCCGGAAACATTTCCGGTGATCGGCTATGAACTGCCGCGCGGCAGCTATTTCCGAGGGCGCCAGGAAATGGTCGTAGTTCGCCTCGCCTTCCCGGATTTTCATTGTCCGGGAGACGAGCCTGAACATCGGGGGCGGGGCGTATTGGAAGGCATTGGCGACCTGCTGACGCGAAAAACCGTCCTGCACGAGCTTTTGCTTTAGACCGCCGTAAATGTCTTCAGCCGAATGCGCCGCTCCTGGAGCAAGACAAAGGGCTATGAAAATAAAAAGAGCCGGCAGAAACGCAATCCGGCTTTCCATACCGTCAGGAACGACTTGCTTCAACATGCCGAAATACCTCATTTGAGTTTAACCTTGCGATTGACGAGTTGCTTATTATAGTTTATCAGCGCTTTTGATGCAAACCCGGCCAATCGCGCATTTGTCTGCGCCCATCAGATATTTCCCAATTCCTGCCCACCTCACGGAGCGTGGAGTTTTTGACCGGAGATCTTATGGATGGCGTTTCGGAGCCGATTTCCCGCCCGAGTGAGGGAATCGGTGATTTCAAATATCGCAAAGAGCGTATCCTAGAAGTCATAGAACGGATGCTCGACTTGGGCCTCCCGGACCGGAAATCCTGCCTGGAGTGGAAGGAGAAGCTGGAGACCAACACATTCAACCTGGTGGCCGTAGGGCAGTTCAAGCGCGGGAAAACCTGCCTGATAAACGCTCTGCTCGGCGCGGACATCCTTCCCGTTTCAGTCGTTCCCCTTACCTCCATTGTAACAATAGTGGTTTACGGCGAAACGATGGGGGTGAAGGTTTTTTTCAAAAATGGGAAAATAGGCCATATCCCCATTGAATCCCTTCCCGATTACGTTACCGAGACCGGAAACCCCAAGAACGAGAAGGAGGTCTCCGAGGTCGTTGTTTTCTACCCCTCACCCTACCTCAAAGATGGGGTTCGGCTGGTGGACACGCCGGGCGTCGGGTCGGTCTACGTTCACAACACAGACGCAGCCTACCGCTACCTACCAAAATCCGACGCGGCCCTCTTTTTGCTTTCGGTCGACCAACCCGTGAGCAGCGCCGAAATCGAATTCCTGAACGATGTGCGCGAATACGCGGGCAGGATCTTCTTTCTGCTGAACAAGACGGACTACCTCTCCGCGCAAGAGGCCGGCAGCGCCCTGTTGTTCGCCAAACAGGAGATCGAACAGATCATGGGGCCGGATATAAGGATATTTCCCATTTCCGCCAAACTGGCGCTCCAGGCAAAGCTCGGCGAATCTTCTGAAACGCTTGCCGCCAGCGGGCTTCCCGATTTCTCCGAGGCGCTCGGCCGGTTTTTAGTAAAGGAGAAGGGCGAAGTCCTGATCGAGTCGGTCTCAAAAAATCTCCAAAAGGTCCTTTCCCAGTTAAGGCTGGAGACCGAACTGGAGCTAAAGTCGATCGAGACCCCGGTCGAACAGATCCGCCGGAAGGTAGCCGCCTTCGAGAGGAGGAAAGAGGAACTCATCGAGGAAAGGCTCTCTTTCGACGCCCTTTTCAGCTCAGAGATCGAGCGTCTCATCATAAGGGAGCTGGACCGGGGGATCGCCGATCTGAAGGGCAGGCTGGTCTCACAGTTGGAAGATGAGTTCAACCTGTTCTACGAATCCAAAAAGGACCTCTCCCTAAAAGAACTCAATGACGCACTTGAGAAGTTCGTTCTGGATAAAATCCAGGAGGAATTCACGGCGTGGCGCGAACTCGAAGATGAACTGCTCTCGAACTCATTTGACTCGATTTGCGGCCGGTTCGCCTCAAAGGTGAACGGGGTGACCGATTCGCTCCTCGACTTTTCCTCCCAGCTATTTTCGGTCCCCTTCGAAACCGTTGAAGCCGAATCGCTCCGGACCTCGGGGTCTTCCTTTCATTTCAAACTGCGAGGCGATGCGGTCGGTCTTGACATGCTGACCGATTCCCTGACGCAGGTCGTCCCCAGGTACATAAGCGGAAAGTGGAAATTCCAGCGCCTGAGAGACTGGGCCGTGCGGACCGCCAATAAGATGATTCTCGGAAAAAGGAAACGGCACATGCTGGAAATGATAGAGATGCAGGCCGGAAGGCTCAGGTCGTACTTCCTGGCCAGGCTTAATCGCAGCGCATTCCGTTTCCGGTCCCGGATAATCGGCAACATGGACGCCGTCGCAAGCGGAATAGCCCGGGCAATAGAACGCGGAATTGAACTGCGGCTCAGGGGGGAAAAAGAAGCCGCGCAAATCCGATCCCGTCTCGTTGAACGGCTCTCGGCAATCGAGTTGATACGGGGGGAGCTTTCGCGAATTTGTAAACCGTAGCATAGCCCCTTGTGGGCGGTCTTTTGAGGAAAACAAGACCATGCCGTGGGATAAACGCTATTGCCCTCCAGTGAATCAACGGCTTGCTCCAGAACTTTATACTCGCTCAAATCATGTATACTTCATGACCATACGAGCCTACGATAACCGGTCTCCCTTTGTGGTCCATGGCCTGAACACACTGGCGCTGGACGTCTTGAGGGAGGAACAGGAACGGCAGAACTGCGCAGTATTCACCTACTGTCTGATGCCCGACCATCTCCATTTTCTGATTAGCCCTAAAATGGAGGGCGTTTCCGTTCTCAAGTTTACAGATCGATACAAAGGCAAAACGATGAACCGGGGTTGGGCGGCAGGATGGCGCGGCAAACTCTGGCAGCCCCGCTACTACGATCATATCATCCGCGCGGAAGAAGATTTGTACGCAATTGCCCGATATCTTCTAGACAACGCTGTTCGCAAGGGGCTGGTTGCACGCCCTGAGGATTGGCCGTGGAGCGGACATATGAATCCATTGCCGTGATGTTCACAGTACTGGGACAAGGCCAATATCGCGGATGGCTGCCTGGATGACTGACCACAAAGAACGCCCACAAGGGGCTAAACTACAATTCGTCCACGGCGCCCACAAGGAGCCAGGCTGCAATTCATTCGCGGGACGTGTGTTCCTCAATCCCGGATTGACAACATGATGGAAATACGGGACTTTTATACTCAGTTGCTCGATCTTGCTGCGCCATGGACCGTAAAGGAGGTTGTGGCGAAAGAGGGACCGGAAATAGTTGACGCGCATCTTGAGTGTGCGCAGACGGACCGGCTCCCCTGCCCCCACTGTGACCTCCTTTGTCCTGTATGCGGCTGTTCGCCTCAAAAGACCTGGCGGCACCTGGATACGTGCGGGAAAATGACCTGGTTGCATGCCGGGCTTCCAATCGTGGATTGTCCCGAACATGGGATTCAGCAATTGCCCGCTCCATGGGCGCACGCGGACTCCCCCGCGACCCTGGCGTTCGAAGGATGGGTCACGCGGTTGGCCGAGGGCTTCGGCGACATGAAGAAGGCAGCCCATTTTGCCGGGGTTGAGTACGCTCTCATTCGCCGCATCCTGCGTCGCGCCGCCTGCGGCGAGCCGCCGCTGGCCGGGATGGCCAAGCCAAAAACGCCGCTGTCTTCGACGGCGGCGGGCGCCAAACCTGAGTTGCGGCCTCCCGCGGCTCCGCCGCAGCCGCAGCTTAACCTCTTTGCGCAGAACGACCTGTCTTTGGTCAACCGAGGCATCCAGGCATTCAAAAACCTGGAACTGGAAAAAGCCGTTGAATTCTTTGAAAAACACCGCAGCGCCTATCCGAAGGGCTACGACATATCCTCCAGGCTGGCGGCCGCTAAATTCCTGCTGCGTGGCATCGGGGAAGCGCCGGCCGAGCCTTCCGCACGACCGGCGTATCTGTGCCGTCTCTGGGATTCCTTTGGGGATTTCGCCGGCGCTGACGGCATTGGCCGGGATGCTTTTGGCGCCGAAATTAAAAGCGCTTTTTTTGCCAGGGTAATCGAGGCCGCGGAAAGCGCCGCTTCCGTTGAGGGTCTTTCATTTCTCCCCGGAGATATTCCCCTGGGCTATGTCCTCTTGCAGGCCGGACGTTATGAAGAGGCAATCCTCAGCCTTCAGAACTGCATCCCCAAGATGCCCCAAAGCGCCGCCATCTATGGCTACCTGGGAGACGCTTACCGGGGCCGCGGCGATTATGAGGTTGCAAGACGCTGCTACCGGGAAGCCTGTCTCATCGACCCTGCCGCAATCGATTGGCGTCATCTGCACGACGAAGACCTCAGGGAGTTGAAGCAGGACCTCTTGCTGGAGTATGGATTTGACCCCGAACTCGCCCAGGCGTGGCTTCCAAGTCACGCCCGCATCGATGGACTATTCGAGCGCAAGGTGGTCCGCATCCACGACGGCCTCAAGGAAATGGTGGATGACTACCTGGCGCTGGAAAAGGCCCTGTCGAAGGAAAAGTCCCCCCTTCTTTCCGCAAAGCTTTTCTTCAGGGGCATGGTCCTTTGCGAGAACCGCGAAAACCTCAAGTTCATCAAGACCATCGACCTTATCCAGGTGCGCAGGGTCATGAAACAGGCCAATCCGGATCTTTTCGAGGAGTTTTTGGAAAAGATCGTTGGGGGGAAGGGCTGAGAACAGTGAGGAGTGAGGAGGGAAGGGTGAAGCAGGGAGCGGGAAGAACACGAAAGGAAGTGCGATCAGCACTATTCAGTTTTCAAAGAGCCCGATGGGCTTCACCTAACCCATTTATTTCACTGCTAAATAGTTTCCATCCGGAAAGGGTCCTTTTCCGCCTTGGCGGTGTCAATCTTCGGGCTTTCTTGTGCGGCGTACCCAAGTACGCCTCCGCGCAAGCCCTCGCTTTCCTTGACAGAACGAAAAATGCCTCCTTTCCGGATCGGAAACTGCAAGTACCTCATCCGCTGTTTCCGGGTGGAAGCTAAATAGAGCTTATCGCTGCAAATACAGCGCAAATGCAGTGGCTGGTCCAGCAACAACTTGATATTATTGATACTTTTAGTTTAATATTCTGTGAAAACAGCGGGGGTGAACAAAGGACTGAGGCCCCGGATTGGACACTTCCGGGGTGACGAGGACGGCGGTGAGCGGGGACACGGAGACGCGGGGAAGGGTGAGCATGAAGAAAGAACAAGGGCAGCAAAGAGGAGGGAAGACGGCAATCCGTAATCCTGTCTCTATCCTCAGTTATGCGACCACCTTTATGCGGTTTTTAAAGAGCCATTCCCGCTGTAAATACAGCGCAGATTCAGCGGGAAGAGTAGTTATCAGTTCTTAGTGACTCAAAACCCAAAACTCAAAACTCTTTTAAACTGTGAGGAGTGAGAAACCAAATCCATAAACCCATCAATCCCTTTATCCTTGGATTATGCATGAGTCAGTGTGAAATTTAGGCTGTATTCCTGCCAACTATCTGATATTATGTAATAAATTAATAAGAGGAAGGGGGAGCGGCATGTCAG
>PLSV01000272.1:4773-29142 GCA_003165235.1 Syntrophobacteraceae bacterium | reverse complement strand
AACTTCGATTCTACGAGCTGGCGGCCGTAGTGGTCGAGGCCTCACTGGAAGATGTGAGCAAAGGCCGGTAACGTTCGGAAATGAAAGCGCATGCAGCATTGCAGAGCATCTTCGCTTTCCAGGTGCGTTACCGAGTGCCTTTTATTTGGGCCGGAAACCGGGCGGCCGCCGAATATGTCACATACAGCCTGCTCGAAAAGTACCTGGCCGAAATTCAAAAACGATTTGAGATGGTGAACAAAGCACAGAAGGCCAACGGAGCATGAATCTCCAGGAAGAGCTCGGCAGAGCACTCACACCGCAAGAGGTTGCTGACCTATTCGGACTTGACCCGAGAACAATTCGGAAATACTCTGAACGTCTTGGCGGCGTGGAGGTTGCACCGGGATGCCTCCGGTTCTTTGAAAACAGAATCAGGGAGATAGTTTATGCCGACGCAAACGACTCGACGCGGCGTCCTACGATGGCGCGCAGTGGTGAAAATCGACGGGAAGATAGCGGCCTCGAAATGGTTCGGCCAGGGAGAAAAAGAGCGGAGACTTGCAATTTTGTGGGAGGAAAAGACAAAGGGAGAGCTGGCGAAACAGGGAGCGACCCCCACAATCTTCTTGACGCCCTTGGAGTGGGCAAACGCATACCTGAGCGATGTGAAAAGGCGAACCGTGGAAAAAACCTATCTTGAGAAACGAAGCGACTTTTTGCGGCTGCTCAAATTTTCAGGGGATAAACAACTCCTGAAATTCACGCCGGCCTTCGCATTGGGCTTTCTGCAGCAACAACTCGATATGAGGTCCGGGTATTCGGCAAACAAGGCGCGAAAGAACCTTTCAACGGCTTGGGATTGGGGGAAATCTTTCATCGAGGGCTTCCCGGAAATAGTCAATCCGTTTCGGGCTGTCAGGCGATTTCCGGAAGAAAGATCACCTCGATACATTCCACCGGAATCCGATTTCTGGAGCGTTATGCAGGTAGCTGCGGGCCAGGACAAGGTGATGCTTACCGCTTTCCTCCACCTGGCGGCCAGGCGCGGGGAGATATTCAAGCTCAAATGGTTCGATCTGGATTTTATCGGTGGCCAGGCCCGGCTCATGACGAAGAAGACAAGGGACGGATCGATCCGGGTCGACTGGATTCCGATGACGGATGAACTTAAGGAGATCCTGCTTTCCTGGAAGGAAGACCGGCCGCATAAGAAATCGGAGTATGTCTTTACCGTTCTCGATGATTCGCCTTCGCCACATTTCAAAGCCGGGGACCCGTACAAATTCCGCCAGCACGTAATGAAGCGTCTATGCAAACGGGCCGGCGTGAAGCATTTCGGTTTTCACGCAATCAGGCATTTGAGCGCGTCAATTCTTTACAAGGCGGGAGTCTCGATCAGCGACATTCAGAGCATTTTGAGACACCAGAGGCCGACTACCACGGATTTATATCTACAGAGCCTGGGGCTGGAGCTTAATCAGACCCGGAAGGCGGTAGAGGTCCTGAGCAACAGAGGCCCGGCAAAGGTAATTCCTTTGCCCGTAAAAGAGCGAAGCCTCCAAGCGGCAACTTAGAGGCTTCAGGATATCCACCCGGTATATCCACCGGGTTAGTCACAGGTCACGGAGCACGTAACCCATGAGAATCGTTGAGCGTCCCCAGCCGGATTTGAACCGGCGTCGCCGGCGTGAAAGGCCGGTGTCCTGGACCGGACTAGACGATGGGGACATTGAAAAGCCGGAACCTATCTAACGGAGCCTCCGGGTCATGTCAACAGGATTATGGGCCGTACCGGCCGGCGCCCCGGAGGGCTCAAGCTCCGAAGCGTTACTTCTAGCACTCAAGCAGGTTGCTGTCAAGCTGCAGCACAAACAGCCGCCGCGCACAGTGTAGTAAGCTGCGGCAAGCAAATGAAATGTTCGTTCTGAAAAGCAGGCGAAATGTTCGATTTTGGCATTTCTGATGCGCTTAAAGCTGCAAAATAAAAAGCCCGAGACCACTCAGGCTTCAAAACACTTCGACATAATGGGCCGTGCTGGATTCGAACCGGCGACTCTCTGCTTAAAAGGCAGATACTCTACCTCCTGAGTTAACGGCCCCCACTTCTTTGGTCAGAGTGCTCTTAGTAGCATTCTTCCTCGTTTGGTGTCAACACAAAGAGTCGGTCCAAGACTACTCGAGTCAGGACAGGGGCGGTGGGCGCCCCATGATTTATCGGCTCCTGCCGTTAATTGCCGCTGACGCCTCCGCCAACTTCAGGCTTTTGTTCCAGCCGCAGCACAAGCAGCGCCTGCACGCATTAATTGGACCTTGACAATTCATGGAGTCGTATTAAATGCGTTGGGATCACAGGGCGCACGGCTTCTAAGTGATTCGAACGCCCTGGAACTCTGACGCCAACCATTACTTTGGGAGGAAGCAAAATGAAGAAGATCGCTCTGGGGCCGCAGACCCTGATTTATCCGATGCCGGCCTTTCTAATCGGCGCCAATGTCGGCGAAAAACCCAACTTCATGACTGCCGCCTGGAGCGGGATAGCGGCCAGCACGCCTCCTATGATCACTGTGGCCCTTCAGCCTCACCGTTACACCATGAAAGGAATACGCGAAAATGGCGTATTCTCCGTGAACGTGGCAAGTGCTGAACTGGCCGCGGAAACGGACTATTGCGGCCTGGTTTCGGGAACTACAAAGGCGGACAAGGTGAAAGCTTGCAACTTCACTATATTCTATGGGGAACTGAAAAACGCTCCCCTGATCGAACAGTGTCCGGTCAACCTGGAATGCAAGGTCGTCCATACTCTTGCGCTTGGCTCGCATACCCTCGTGGTCGGCCAGATCGAGGAGGTTTACGTATCCGAAGATTGCATGACGGATGGCGAGCCCGATCAGACAAAAATCGATCCGCTCCTGTACGTAACAGGCGCGAATAAAGCCTACTTCAGGATCGGTGAAAAAATCGGACCTGCCTTCAAAATCGGAATGGAGATCAAGAAATCGAAGCATTGATTACAGAGCAAAATATAAAGACACATTTCCGGCGAGGCGCAAGTTCCTCCCGGCCCCGGTCTATGCAAACGAGGGCGGGAGGGATTTTTGTTCTCCAGACAAAACACAGCGGTTTGGAAATAAGGTCCCCGGCGCGGTCCCTTTGAAATTAACCGTCGTGGGCATTCGCCCCGAATGACTGGAGCCGGTGATGTGCATTTATGTCATGATCGGCGCTTTGCTTGTTTTTTTAAGGGTTTGTCCGTAAATAAGCCTCTNNAGGATTTATTTACGGACAAGCCCTAGGTCTCTTTCTGCAGAATCACGACTTCAATCTGGCCCTCCAGGGCATTTTTGAATTTCCTGGCATCGTCCTCCGAGCCGACTATTGCGCCATAGTGCATCGGGATTGCGATCTTCGGGTTGATCGCCTTTGCCGCCTGTACAGCTTCATCAGCGGTCATGACATAAGTTCCTGATACGGGCAGAAACGCGATATCCACGTCAAGCTGCTTCATCTCAGGAATAAAATCGGTGTCGCCCGCGTGATAATAGCGAACGCCATCCAGTTTGAAGACAAAAGAGAGCATGCCTGCGGCTTTGGGATGGAAGTCTTTGTTGGTGTTGTAGGCCGGCCCGACTTCGATCTCAACGCCTTTGACGCTCAGCGTGGCGCCGGGGGCCACCACCTTTATTTCGCCCTTGAGTTTCTTGGCTGAAGCCGCATCGGTTACAATGACGGAATCCTTTTTCTGGATTTTGGCCACGTCCTCGGGTGAGTTATGATCGTAATGATCATGGCTGACCATGATTAGGTCAGCGGGCTTTGTGACCGAAATCTGGAAGGGATCGATCAGAACCACCGTACTTCCGTCGATGCGGATCGCATCATGGCCAAGCCAGTGTATTTTTTTCACCGCTTCCTTCAGGTCCATGCTTTCCTCCTTTTGCAGTTTTGCGTAGTCAGTTGCGCAACTTTGAACTCGAACCGGGTAAAGACTATCCGTAAATGACTTTGCTTATAATATAGGATTTTTGTCCTGGAATCCAGATGGTGGATTCCTTTCTCCGAGTTCCGGCTTGCCCCCTGTTTCCTTTTTGGGTTAAAGTGGCCACACGAGGCGCCCAGTGATCCAACATCAAGCATCCAGAACCTTTTAGCCGGATTTCGCAGTGATTCAGCGCTTTTTGAAAAGGCTTTTGAACGATCGACTAAGGGATTTCGAAATTGCCCATCATGCCGAATTCCCAGCTCAGCCGCCGATTTTCGGGAAACTCTCATCTCCGCTTCCGGAAGCCATCGAAGAGGTGCTGCTCAAACTCGGAATATCGGCTCTTTACAGTCACCAGGCGCTGGCCCTCGAGCACATCCGGTCAGGCCGGCATACCGTTGTGGCCACGCCGACATCGAGCGGGAAATCCCTGATATACAACCTGGCCGTTGCCGAGGCGCTGATCCGTAACCCAGACCAGCGCGCGCTCTACCTTTTTCCGATCAAGGCGCTTGCCCACGACCAGTTGGACACGTTGCAAGAGTTCTTTGCCGCCCTTCCGGGCTCGGGAGGAGGTGAGTCCTTTACATCGTGCATCTACGACGGAGACACGACTCCTTACCAGAGGGCCAAGATTCGTCAGCGCCACCCGCATGTTCTCTTAACCAACCCGGATATGCTCCATTACGCTCTGCTGGCTTTCCACAACAAATGGGAGAAATTCTGGAAAAGACTCCGATATGTGGTCATTGACGAAATGCACACCTACCGCGGGATTTTCGGGAGCCACGTGGCCCAGGTTTTCCGCAGGCTCAGCAGGATTTGCCGTTACTACGGGAGCGATCCCAGGTTCATTTTACTTTCCGCAACCATCGGAAACCCGGACGAACTCGCGGGACGTCTTACGGGAGTGTCTCAGGACGAGATAGCGGTTGTGAGCGAAGTGAGTGGAGCGCCGCAGGCAAAGCGGCACTTCGTGTTCCTGCGCCCGGCGGAAAACAGGATCGGCCACTCGGCGGGCACGGCTGCGCGCCTTATAGTCCAGGCGGCTAAAGCGGGCCTCAAGACGATTGCCTTTACCCAATCCAGGAAGTTGACCGAACTGGTTCACATGAGTGTGACCGAGATGGACAGCGGGCTCCGGAACAAGGTCAGCTCGTACAGGGCGGGATTTTTGCCCGAGGAGAGGCGGGTAATCGAACAGAAGCTTTCCAGCGGAACTCTTTGCGCGGTCATATCCACAAGCGCCCTGGAGCTTGGGATCGACATAGGCGGGCTGGACCTGTGTATTCTTGTCGGCTATCCGGGGACAGTCATGACCACCTGGCAGCGGGGGGGCCGTGTTGGAAGGAGCGGGCGGGAATCGGCCATAGTTCTGATCCCCGACCAGGATGCGCTCGATCAGTACATTGTGAACCACCCCGGCCGATTCCTCGAGAGCCGGTATGAGAACGCGGTAATAGACCCGTTCAATTCCGAAATCCTCAAGGCCCATCTGCCGTGCGCGGCCGCCGAACTACCGATATCTTCTTCCGACGACGATTTTTTTGAAGAGAAGTTCTCAAAAGCGCTAAACGAGCTTACTTTATGCGGACGCCTGCTTCAAACCTTCGAGGGCGACCAGTGGATATGCCCTGGCAGCGGGCCACACCGCCTCATAGACATTCGCTCCGTCGGCCCCTCATATACGATCACCACGGCCAGCAGAGGCCAGACCAGGACGCTTGGGAAAAACGAAGGCGTTCGAGCGCTCAAGGAATGCCATCCAGGGGCAATCTACCTGCACCGTGGAGAAACCTATTCGGTCGAATCGCTCGATCTCGAAAAGAAGTTGATCCACGTGGCCCCGGCGAACGTTCCCCTTTTTACACGCGCCGTGGGCAACAAAGAAACCGAGATACTGGAGAGGCTGGCCTCCAAACCCGCCGGGAACTTCATCATCCGGATGGGTCGGCTGCGTGTTACCGAGAATATTACGGCCTATGAGGTTCGACGGCTTTTCTCTCACGCCCTTATTTCGAAAAATCCGCTCGACCTTCCACCGCAGATCTTCGAGACGGTCGGCTTCTGGATCGAAATTGAACCGATCCTGGAGAGCAAAGTCAGGAAAGCAGGCCTCGATTTCATGGGTGGAATTCACGCCATCGAGCATGCGCTGATCAGCATGTTTCCTCTTTTTGCCGTATGCGACCGCAATGACATTGGGGGGATTTCGATTCCTCTTCATCCGCAGATCGAAAAGGGCGCCATTTTCGTCTACGACGGCTATCCGGGGGGCATCGGGCTGGCTGCGCGCGGATATGACATCATCCTGCCCCTGATCGAGAAGACAAAGGAGCTTATCGCATCATGCGGCTGCTCACAAGGATGCCCGGCGTGCATCCACTCGCCCAAGTGCGGCTCGGGAAACAAACCGTTGGACAAAGCGGCTGCGCTCGAGCTTCTGAGATATCTTTCCGCAGAAAAGAATCTGGGGGACAACAGCCTTGAGAGTGAACAGAAGGTTCCCGAGGTCTACTGTGCTCCCGCCAAAGTAGAACGACCTTGCCGGGACTTGCGGATAGGTTTCTTCGACCTCGAAACCCAGAAGCTGGCCGAAGAGGTAGGCGGATGGCAAAATACACACCTGATGCGTGTATCGGTCGCTGTTCTGCATGAGGTCCCCGCCGATACATTCAAGGTCTACCGTGAGCATGAGATCCAGCAGCTCATCGAAGACCTGAAAGCGCTCGACCTCATCGTTGGATTCAACATCTTGCGTTTCGATTACAGGGTCCTGAGGGCCTATACGCCGTTCAACCTGGACAGCCTCCCCACGTTTGACATCCTGGCTGAGATTCACAAAGGGCTGGGTTTTCGCCTGAGCCTTGGACACCTCGCAGAAAAAACGCTCGGCCACCCGAAAGGAGGGGACGGCCTCCAGGCCGTCAGGTGGTTCCGTCAAGGAGAATGGGAAAATCTCATCACCTATTGCACCGAAGACGTTATCATCACGCGCGATCTTTTCTACCATGGCCTGGAGAAGGGATATCTGGTTTACAGCGATAAGAACCGCCGCTTGCTGCGGATTGGGACTCCGTGGAAAATAGACGATCTGGCGTCTATCCGTGGTCCCGCCTCTATCCGTTAGCATCCGGGTTCGAATGTCCATGCGGAGGGGATGACTTTTCAGGCGAGTCTGATTATGCTGGGCATCAACGGGGCGCTCGGAACAAGGATACTTTTAGAGCGAAAGGGAAAAAGCTCTGAGCGCTGCGTAGATGCGCTGTTGAGCCGAAAGACGACAAATGGAAATCCATAACGACAGCATCGAGCCTGAGGAAGCCGGGCAGCGCTTGTGTCATACGCCACCCGACAAGGCGTGGTACGCTCTCTATGTGCAGGTAAACCACGAAAAGGAAGTCGTGAAGAGGCTGGAACAGAAGGAAGTGGGCTGCTTTGTTCCACTCATGGAAACCTGGAGCAAGAGGCGGGACCGCAGGAAAAAGATACAGCTTCCGATGTTCCCCGGCTATGTTTTCGTTCACGTACTGCTGGATAGCTACGTTCACCTGACTGTGGTCAAGACCCCTGGAGCGCTCAGCCTACTGCACAACTCCCAAGGCCCTCTGTCAATTCCCTCCTATCAGATCGAAAACCTTCGGACCATGATCAACGCGATCCAACCAATCGAAATCCATCCTTATCTGAGGCAGGGCGACTGGGTCCATGTTGTGCGCGGACCTCTGGCCGGATGCATCGGTATCCTCAACAGGGTGGATCCCCACAAAGGCAGGCTGGTCGTCAGCGTAGACATAATCAAGAAGTCGGTGAGCGTCGAACTCGACCTTGAGGACGTCGAGCCTACCATCCAGCCCGCTTGCATGTGACGCCGGATGTGAAGTGGATATTAGTTTTTTGCTCTGATAGACAATAGAAAATACAATCGCCGCTAAAGCGCCGGACAGGAAAAGAACCTGAAATGCTGTTTTCAAGTCCACTGTTTTTGTTCATATTTTTTCCAGTCTTTTACTGTATTTTCTATTGTTTAAGAGGAAAACCGCGTGATTTTGCCGTTCTGTTTGCAAGCCTGATCTTTTATGCATGGGGCGAACCTCGCTTTGTATTCGTAGCATTCCTGTCGGCTATGCTTGATTATTATGCATGCAAGCTCATGGAAGGCAGCCTCAGGAATTTCCGGAAGCAGCTTGCAACCCTTTGTATTGTACAAAACCTGTCGATGCTCGTGTACTTCAAATATGCTAATTTCTTCGTGGACTCCGCCGCCAAGGCCCTTGATTCGGTTGGTCTGCATTTCGATCTGGTCCTCAAAGTCGCTCTCCCGATTGGCGTTTCGTTCATAGTTTTCGAAAAGATTACCTACGCTGTCGACATTTATAGAGGTAAAGGGAAAAGCGCCCCGAGCCTTTTCTATTACCTGCTTTATGTGTTTATGTTTCCCAAGCTTCTGGCCGGGCCCATCATTAAATACCACGACATTCAAGACCAGTTGCTTGCCCACGATCCCTCTTTCAACGATTTCACGACCGGATACAGAAGATTTATTGTCGAGCTTATTAAGAAGGTGATGTTTGCCGACACTTTTGCGGAAGTGGCGGACAAGGCTTTTGGACCCGCGATATCACCCGAAGGCCTTTCGACGGGGACTGCCTGGCTGGGGGTTATCTGCTTTACCCTGCAGATTTACTGCGATTTTTCGGGTTATTCTGATATGGCGATAGGCATGGCCCGGATGATGGGTTTTAAGCTGTCGGAGAATTTCAACTTCCCCTACATATCAGCCAGTTTTTCGGAATTCTGGAGGCGGTGGCATATTTCGCTTTCGACATGGATAAGAGAATATCTTTACATCCCATTAGGCGGGAATAAATGTTCGAGGCCAAGGCTGTATTTCAACCTGTGGGCGTGTTTTCTCCTTTCAGGGCTCTGGCACGGCGCAAACTGGAATTTCATATTCTGGGGGGCCTACAATGGGTTTTTCCTTATTTTTGACAGGCTGTTCTGGGAGACCAGGCTCCGGGTGGGGCATAAGGTCAAAGTGGGGGTCACACTGTTTTTCATCATGCTGGGCTGGGTCATTTTCCGCTGCCATACGGTTTCCCAGGCCTTCCTATATTTAGAGCGCCTGTTCGTTCCGCGCGGCGCGGGGACCTACGTCGACGTCACGCCAAATATACTGACAGCGATGATTATCGCCGCCGCATTCAGTTTGATTCCTTTACTCCCTAAAATGGACGCCGAAAAATTGTGCTCAATAAAGGAAGGCGGAATCGGGGCGGCCGAGAGTATCGTGCTTGCTTTAGCGGGTCTCCTGACTGTCGCCAAAAACGTCGCAATCTCTTTTAACTCTTTTATGTATTTCAGGTTTTAGGACATGATCCGGATTGGAATACCTAAAGAAAGGCGCTTCCAGTGTATAGCTTATGCAGTGGGTTTCATCTTTTTGTGTCTTCCGCTTTTTTTGGATCTGATCGTTATACCCGTGGCGGGAATACCGGCTTTTCTTTCAAGCAGTTATAAACTAATGGGATTTACCCAACAAAAGCCGATGAGCATGAACCTTTCGCTGAAATCATTTTTTAATAGAGAATTCCAGGAGAGTGTTGAGCATTTTGCCGGAAATGACCTGCCATTGCGAAGCCTGCTGATACGGACCAACAACCAGTTCTATTACAGCATTTTCAACAAGTGCTATATGTACAAATCGAATATTGTCGTCGGCAAAAAGGGCCGGCTTTACGAATACGGCTACATAATGGGCTACAATGCTAACCGGGATGCCGGTTTATTCAGAATGGAAGATATCGAACGCTCGGTCCGGAAGATAAAAGAGCTCCGGGATTTCTTCCGGGCGCGCGGCCAGTTCTTTTTTTATCTTATTACTCCGTCGAAGGCGGAATGTTACCCGGAATTCATACCTAATCGGTTTAGTTGTAATATATCGGCCGAACCCTTGTGGCGCAACCGTTTCGTCGAGGAATTGGATAAGAGCGGCATCCTCTACCTGGATGCGTCCCGGCTGAGCCTGGAAAACAGGGATGCCTATGGAATACCCCTTTTCCCGGAAAAGGGCACTCATTGGAACCAACTGGCCGCCGCCCTGGCGACTCGTGAGATTGTAGAGTTAATCAGGAAAACCGGACACTATGAAGTGGATGATTTCGAGTTCGGGTGCGCGGTTTCCCAAAAACCGGAAGGCTCCGACGCCGATCTGTTGGGCCTTGCAAATCTTCTTTTCCCATATCGTTACCCCACCGCCATGGTAAGCATCAAACCAAACAAAACGGACCTCCGCTTAAAAATGGCATCCGTGGGGGGCAGCTTTTTGGACCTCCCGCATAGGTTTCTACAGCAAAACCACTTTATTGACGTAATCGACTATTTCTTCTATTTCGACAGCGTGGCTTTCCATGAGGTGAAAGGCGAAATCTCGGCAAGAAATCCTGCCGATTACCACGACAAACGCGCTCTTTATGCGCCCCTGTTGCTGGCGGATATCGTTCTCCTGGAGGGAAACGTCGCCAGTGTCTCCCTGGGAAATCTCAATAAGCTGTATGACTATATTTTCAACGATAGGCGTGCGGCCGGTCATGCCCAGTAAACGCTCAAACGCATCCTGCCTTAACCCAAAAGGGCCTTCGTCACGGGGCTTCAACATTGCTGCCGGTCAGGCTTCAGGGTGAACCGGCAATAACTCCGGCAGGCGCCTCGTTACGTCCCATTCTTCTTAATCCCCAGGATTTTCATTTTCCTGTGGAGATGGGTCCTTTCCAGCCCGACCCTGGCGGCGGTCAGAGAGACATTCCAACCGTTTTCTTCCAGCTTTCTATGCAGGTAGTCGCGTTCGAAACACGAGCGCGCCTCCTCCAGGTTGCCGCATTGGAGGTAGGCCGTTTCGCCGTTTTCTTTCTGAAGGACATTTCTGAAATCCGCAGGCAGGTCGCCCGGCCCGATCACATTGCCCGGCGTCATGATAATGAGTCTTTCGATCAAATTTCTAAGCTCCCGAATGTTACCCGGCCAGGAATACTCCTGTAGAATGGGATAGATGCTCGAATCGATCTTTTTTTTGCCCAGAGCGCTCTCGCTTGCGATCTCATTGGCGAAATTTTCGACCAGCAAAGGGATGTCATCCAGTCGATCCCTGAGAGGCGGCACAAAGATCGGAATCACGTTGAGCCGGTGGTAGAGGTCCTGCCGGAACCTTCCCAGCTCCATCTCCTTCTGGAGGTCTTTATTGGTTGCAGCGACAATCCTCACATCCACCTCCACCGGGTGAGAGCCTCCGACCCGCTCGAAAACCTGCTCCTGGATTATCCGAAGGATTTTGGCCTGTGTCCGGTTGCTCATGTCGCCGATCTCGTCAAGGAAGAGCGTACCTCCGTTTGCCGAGTCGAACTTGCCCTTGTGCTTTTCATAGGCGCCGGTGAAAGCGCCTTTCTCATGGCCGAAAAGCTCGCTTTCGATCAACTCCTCCGGAATCGCGGCGCAATTTACCTCGATCATCGGACGCGCGCTTCGGCGGCTGAGAAGATGAATCATCCGGGCGGCCAGTTCCTTGCCCGTCCCGTTTTCTCCGGTAACGAGCACCGTTGAGTTGCTGGGGGCGACGCGCCGAATCTGGTCGCGAAGATTGGAGACGGCCGCGCTTTCACCGATTATCCTGCGGTCCGATTTTTTGCGCAGCAGGCGGTTTTCTTCTTCCAGGCGGGAAAACTCGATGGCGTTTTGAATCGAAACCAGGACACGCTCGATCGAGAGGGGCTTTTCTATGAAATCGAAAGCTCCCATCCGGGTGGCCTTCACTGCGGTTTCTATGGTGCCGTGGCCGGAGATGATCATTACGGGAATGAGCGGATAGAGCTTCTTTATCTCTTCAAGCACAGTAATGCCGTCGGTCCCCGGCATCCAAATGTCCAGAATGATGAGGTCCGGCTGGTCTTTCTTAGCCCTCTCCAGCCCTTCCTCGCCGCAGGCCGCCAGGATCACTTCATAGCCCTCGTCCCCCAAAATTCCGCTAAGGGACTGCAGAATGCTAACCTCATCATCCACGATCAGTATCTTCTGCTTCATCTCATCCTCCGCTAACCGGGCAATTCCACGGTGAACACAGTCCCGCGCGGCTCGTTTCCACGCACACGGATGAAGCCGTTATGATCGGCTATAATGCTCGATACTATGGCAAGCCCCAGACCGGTCCCCTTTTCTTTTGTCGAATAGTATGGTTCAAAAACTCTCTGCCTGTTTTCAGGCGCAATCCCGTGCCCGGTATCGGCGCACTCCAGCCGGGCGATCTTCAGGGCCGAATCGTATGAGAGCCGGATCGAGATTTCTCCTCTTTCCCGGCCGATGGCATGCACGGAGTTTTCGATCAAGTTGATGATTACCTGCCTGAATTGATCCCGGTCAAGCCGAAGCGCAGGCATATCATCATCCTTTTCCAGGTGAAATGAAATGCTGCTGAAGTTGTGCCTGTAGAGGCCAAGCCCCTCCTCGACAATCTCGTATAGGCTGCATGGCTCCAGCTTGGCCCTGGGCAGCCTCGCAAACCGGGAGAACTCATTTACCAGGCTCTTCATGTGATCGACCTGCTGGATTATTGTGCGCGTGCATTCGTCGAAAACCGAGCCGTCCCCCTCGACGAGTTCGCGATATTTGCGCCTCAGTCTTTGGGCCGAAAGCTGAATGGGGGTCAGAGGATTTTTGATCTCGTGGGCGATGCGGCGAGCCACCTCGCGCCACGCCGCCATGCGCTGAACCTTTTCCAGTTCGGTGAAATCGTCGAGCACTGCGACTACCCCCATGAACTGGTCCAGGTCGTCGCGCAAAACCGACACTTTTATGAAAATCGACATGGGCGTCCCGGCCACTTTGACCTGGGCAGGCTGTTCGAGATATGCATGACGGCCTTCCTTGTATCTGGTGATAAAGGCCTTTACGATCTCCATTTGGGATTGGTCGAGAAAGTCAGTATAGTGTTTGCCTTTCGCCTCCTCCGCCCTCACTCCGAAAAGGACTTCGAGCGAATTATTTATGGTCGTGATTTTGCCTTCGGCATCCACGCTGACCACTCCGGCCGCTATATTCTTGAGCACTACCTCCATATAGCGCCGGCGATCTTCAAGTTCGACATTCGTGCTCTGAAGCGCGTTGTAGGCCAGGTCCAGTTTCTTTCGGCCCTCGCTGAGGTCCTCGATCATATTGTTGAACGAAGCCATAAGCATCCCGATTTCATCCTGCCTGTCGGGGTCCAGGCGCACATCGAGATTCCCCTCGGCTATTTGCTGGGTTGCTGTAAGAAGCTTCTGGATAGGTCCTGTAAGGTTCTTGGCAAGAAAGAAACCAAACCAGACCGCTGAAAATATCGCCAGCATCGTAACGATCGAGAAGGTGATGAAATGGCTCTTCTTCAGAGGCCCGTGAAGCATCTTGAGCTGCAGATAATTATCATATCCCCTGGTGATAGACCCCAGTTTGAGGGCAAGCTCTCCCGGAAGGAACCGCAGAACTATAAGGGCCGATCCGTCCCCTGTCAGTGACTGCAGAGGGATACGCGCAGCTATGGCGTTTTGGCCGCCCGTTGAAAAACTGATGATTTTCGAAGTGGCGCCATCTTCCTTCAGAAAACTGCGTGTGAGCAGAGCAGTGTCGATTTCCTGGGCGGCATTCTGCCTGAAGCTCCACCTCAGATCTCCGGAAGCGTTGAACACATAAGCGGCGTCGATTCTGGCCGCGAAAAGGAACCCTATACCCGCATCCAGATGAGCTGTCTCTTTTTGCTCGGTTATCATCCTGGCGGCTTCCGGAACCAGAGCGCGGCATTCGGAGACAAGATTGGTCCTTTCCCGCTCGACGTATTGTCTGGCGAGCAGGACCGAATTCTCCAGCGATTCCTGGACACTGGAGCTGAACCAGTGATCCAGACTCGAAAAGATAAACTGGCTGGCAAACCAGAAAAGAGGCACTGCCGGAATGAGGGTAAGGCAAACGGAGGCGGCGACCAGCCTTGTTTTGAGCTTGGAGCCGAGGATGTTTCTTTTCCTCTCGAAAATGAGCTTCACGAAGTTGCGCAGGACTAGATAGGCCAGCAGCAAAAGGAGCAGGACGTTGAGATTGATGAAGACAACCAGCAGGATGTTGCCGAACAGGGGCGCCTCGGCTGGAGGCTTAAAGAACCACCCATGCACCAATCCCAGCGTCAGGATAATGATGAAGGCCGCACAGACGAGAATTCGTTCCCAGAAGCGGCGTTTTTCAGTCCATTTGTTATCCAAAGCACTCATGGCTTGCTTCAGTAAAGAAATGCGACGGTGCGCCATTCGGTCTCGAAATCCCAAAGAGACACCCAGAAAAGAATATATCTAAAAAACAGTGGAAGCTCCACTTTTGAAAGCTCGGCTCTTACCTTCAGGTGATACTGCTGGTTTCTGTTAAGCCAGCACGTCGGGATTACGGGAAGTTTCTCCACCGTGCTCATCCATTTCTTTGCTTCATCGAAGCTCCTGGTCACCAGGGTTTTCTGCGGATGCTCCGGCAGATCCACCTGAAATTCATTGTTCAGACGGTTGTACCTGATTGTATGCCGCAGGGTAAAATCGGCGATCTTGGAAGTTAAGAGCAGGGAGGACTTCTCAACATAGACTATGATTCTAAAGGTTGTGGGGACCCCATTGAGGATAGCCTCTTCCATATCGGTATTAAAACAATCCATCAGGCGAAAACTGGCCTCCAGGTTCTTTCCTTCCATATCGATTTCGATGTTTGAAATCTGCGCCTTATTGCGTGCGGAAGCGCAAATGGGAGGATATGCAGTCAATGCTGCAAGGAAAAAAAGGAAGAAAAATTTCCTGTTGACCCAAGATTTCACATCTTTTCCGCAAACGTGCCGGGCAGCACCGCCGGCGCGGGATTCCAGCCACAATAGAACGGCCCTCTTAGAGTTTCTGCGGAATTTTAGCGGACCAACCGGCCGAATACAAGCGAAATGAGAAAACCTCAGCCTCCCCTGGCAGCCACGCCCGGTCGCAAAAGAATACGCCGCCGGGATTGCCTGGTTCGGGGCTATGCGCATTGTTTGGATCGCTGTGCCTTCGATTGCAAATTGACAAGGCTGAACGGAATGTTTTATAAGGGTAGGTCATAACTCTGGAGAAATTCCCGGAGCCAGCAGAGGCGTAACTGCCATTTTAGTGAGAGGAGCAAGCTGATGAGCGGCAATATTATTGAGGTTACAGACAGCAGTTTCGAGCAGGAAGTGCTGCAGTCCGATTTACCCGTTCTGGTTGATTTCTGGGCTCCCTGGTGCGGTCCCTGTCGTGCTATTGCCCCCGTTGTTGAGGAACTTTCGACCGATTACGGTCCAAAGCTCAAGGTAGTGAAGTGCAACGTTGACGACAATCCGAAAGTGCCGGGGAAATATGGAATTCGCGCCATCCCTACTCTCATTATTTTCAAGGGCGGCAATGTGAGCGAGCAGATCACAGGGGCTGTCGCGAAATCTCAGATAACGGCGGCAATCAATAAGGCTGTGGGTTAGCGACCCTCCCTTCGCCCCCTGTAGGCGCGTTTCGATTCCCTCCGAAGATGTTTTCTCGAGCTTATGGCGGACAACGAGATTCACTATGCGAACATTATCAGCGGCCGGCCGGTTGGATTTACGGCCGGTCTTTATGCGACGCGGGTGCGACTGAATGGCGCAGTTTAAAAAAAGCATTCCGGCCGGAATCAAAAGATTTCATTTATTCTCTGCAGTGTGATAAATAAACTACAACTTTTCGGGGTGTTTTTGCCGACGGGGTTATCCGCTCCCCAAGGAGCTGCGCCCGATCGTGGGCGATGAGGCCGCAGGCGCCTTCAGAGCGGGCTGTTATATAGAGGACAATCTTTAACCCTCTGGATGATTTACGGAGTTCTCATGGTTTGTGTCTCCAGTCGCTCCAAACTGGTTCTTCGCCCGTTGGGCTTCCTGTTGCTTCTCGTAGCCTTTTTGGCCGTCAACGGATGCACAGTAATCAATCTAAAAGACTACTCCTTTCGCGACCTCTTCAAGAAGAAATCGGCGACCATCGACAAGACGGCCGAACAGCTCGCTCTTTCGGGCATGGCGAAGCTCGAGAAGAAAGATTATGAAAAAGCGGCAGAGGATTTTAAGAACCTCAAGGAGCACTATCCTTACAGCAAATACGCGATCCTTGCCGAATTGAAGCTCGGCGACGCTTACTTCGGTGAACTGCATTACAACGAAGCGGCGTTGAGCTACGAGGAATTCGTACGTCTTCATCCACGCAACGAAGTGATCCCCTACGTTCTTTACCAGGTTGGAATGAGCCATTTTCTCACTTTCACCACCGTTGACCGGGACCCTGAAGAGACCAAGACGGCGGTACAGGCCTTCGAGAAGGTAATTCAGAATTTCCCCCAATCGGAATATGCGGCAAAATCCCAACAGCAGATAATAGAGTGTAAAAAACGAATCATCTCCCATATGTTCAGCGTGGCCAAGCATTATTATATTAATAAACGCTACGCCGCCGCGAAGACGCGGCTGGACGCCATGAAGGAGAAATATCCCCAGGCGGTTGCCGATCTTGGATACGGGCCTATCGTAGACAAGATGCTTGCCAAATGTGACCAGGAAGTGGCGAAGGGAGATAGGAGACCTGACTTCTGGACTCGGGTAGGATTCTAGTTTGCAAAAATCCCGGCCGGCTGGTTGATTTCGGCTAGGGGGGACGACTATAATTTTAATCTGGGATCCTTAGCTGGATTTTGCGTGAAATTTGTTGACAAACGGGACTGTTTTCCTGCATGTTTTCTTGGGAGCCTGCCTTTTTACCCCCGGAGTGCTACAGGCGAAGATTGAGCAGAAAAATTATCGGTTGAGTCGATGACCGGTAATTTCCATTCCCGAATACCTGTGTCCCATGTCTCCCCGGAAATAAGTGAAACGTATTTTAACAAGAAAGAAAAATCAGCAGATTTTAAATACCTTTAACGGAGAACAGCCAATGCCTGACGCATCAGTGAACTCAGCCGAGACCACCACTAGCAGGGATTCTACGCGCGACCGGCGCAACGAGATGAACCTGGTCGAGCTGAAAAACAAGAACATTCGGGAACTCATGGCCATCTCAAAGGCCTACAACATCGACGGGGCAAGCTCGATGCGCAAGCAGGAGCTAATATTCGCGCTCCTTCAGGCCCAGGCGGAAATGAGCGGCCTCATCTACGGTGAGGGTGTGCTTGAGATTCTTCCCGATGGCTTCGGGTTTCTAAGAAGTCAGAACTATAACTACCTGCCTGGGCCGGATGACATCTATGTTTCGCCCTCGCAGATCCGCAGGTTCAACCTGCGCACGGGAGACAGCATTTCCGGGCAGATCAGACCGCCCAAGGACAACGAACGCTACTTCGCCCTGCTCAAGGTGGAGTCGGTCAATTATGAGGACCCTGAGATAGCGCGGGACAAAATCCTTTTCGACAACCTGACGCCTCTTTATCCGGACCGCAGGATAAAACTCGAATCGGACCCCGACAATCTGTCTACGCGGGTCATGGACCTGCTGACGCCCATCGGCGCCGGGCAGCGCGGGCTTATCGTAGCCCAGCCCAGAACCGGCAAGACGATGCTGCTTCAAAACATCGCCAACGCAACAGCAGCCAACCATAAGGACGCATACCTCATAGTGCTGCTGATCGACGAACGGCCGGAGGAAGTCACGGACATGCAACGAAACGTCCGTGCCGAAGTGGTGAGTTCGACCTTCGACGAACCTCCCCAGCGGCATGTGCAGGTTGCCGAAATGGTGATCGAGAAAGCCAAGCGTCTCGTCGAACATAAGAAAGACGTCGTCATTCTGCTCGACAGCATTACCCGGCTTGCCCGCGCTTACAATAGCGTGGTGCCGCCCAGCGGCAAAATCCTCTCGGGCGGCCTTGACTCAAACGCTCTCCATCGCCCGAAACGGTTTTTCGGGGCGGCGCGCAACGTCGAACAGGGAGGAAGCCTCACCATTATCGCCACTGCGCTCATCGATACTGGAAGCCGCATGGATGAAGTCATCTTNNAAGAATTCAAGGGCACCGGCAACATGGAAATCGTTCTCGACCGCAAGCTGGCCGACCGGCGCATTTTCCCGGCGATCGACATAAACAAGTCCGGCACTCGCAAAGAGGAATTGCTCATCCTGCCCGATGACTTGAACCGCGTCTGGATTCTACGAAAGCTCCTGTCGCCTCTAAATCCCATAGACGCAATGGAGTTTCTGCTCGACAAAATGCAGGGCACAAAGAACAATGCTGAGTTCCTGGCCTCGATGAACAGGTAGGATACGGCTGGAGGCGGGGATATGTGCAGGGATTAACACTGATATCCGTGACGCCGTCACCGCATCCCCCTACTCCATGTCATCCACCGGCTTGCTCTGCGGATCTTCGATCATTCATTCTTCGGGTGTCCTGTGAAACCGATGTGGTCTGAAACCGATTGCAAAACCTAGGAATTGATGTATAATATATTGTTTTAGGATTCATCCGACCAGGGAAGGAAACTAGATGAAGGAAAATATTCATCCCGAGTATCACCAGACGGTAATTAAATGCGCCTGTGGTGCCGAAATCCCCACAGGTTCCACCAAAAAGGAAATCCGGGTGGAAATCTGTTCAAAATGCCACCCGTTCTACACTGGAAAACAGAAACTGGTCGATTCGGCCGGGCGCATTGAAAGATTCCGTCGAAAATATGAAAAATACCAGAAACCCGAGGCCAAGGAGTAGTCATGGATCTGCCTCCTGCCAGGCGATTGTCATAGGTCCACCGCCCCGGGAATCAGTTTTTGCCTGCGCCGATGTCGTGCGGCGCAGGGTTGGCGGGCGCAAACGAACCGGCTCAATACCGGTTCTTTATTTTTGGCTGGACGGTCACGGTTCAGAGTCAACTGAGCGGTTTCGAGGCAAGCGGAAACAATGTTCGACAGGCTGGAAAGCGTAGCTCAAAAATTTCACAAGCTCGAAGAGGATCTCGGCAACCCGGACCTGCTAAGCAAACAGAGGGAATATCAGCAGGTTGTGAAGGAACGCTCCGAACTCGCTCCCATAGTTGAGAAGTATGCGCGCTATAAGAAGTTGAAAGAGCAGGTGCAGGAAAACCAGGCTCTTTTCGAGAGGGAAGAAGACCCGGAGATGCGCGAGATGATCCATGATGAAATTGCCAGCCTGAAAGAGCAACTCGACTCGGCAGAAAACGGGCTGAAGCTCATACTTGCCCCCAAGGACCCAAATGAAGACAGGAATGTCATCCTGGAAATCCGGGCGGGAACCGGAGGTGAGGAGGCGGCTCTTTTCGCCGCCGACCTTTTCCGGATGTATTCACGCTATGCAGAAACGCGCAGATGGAAAGTCGAGATCCTTGATTCAAACCCGACCGGTATTGGAGGGTTCAAGGAAATAATTGCCTCCATCAACGGCAAGGCCGCATACAGCAGGCTCAAGTTCGAGCGAGGGGTCCACCGGGTGCAGCGAATCCCCGTGACGGAGAGCCAGGGAAGGATTCACACATCCGCTGTCACTGTGGCCGTGCTCCCTGAGGCCGAAGAAGTCGACGTCTTCATAGACCCCAATGACATCCGCGTGGATGTATTTCGTTCGTCGGGCCCCGGAGGTCAGAGCGTCAACACCACCGATTCGGCCGTTCGTCTAACTCACATCCCCTCGGGGCTGGTCGTGATATGCCAGGACGAAAAATCGCAGCACAAAAACAAGGCCAAGGCCCTGAAGGTGCTCCGCGCCCGTCTGCTTGACTCCATGCAGCGGGAACAGGAAGCCAAAATCGCTCAGGATCGCAAGAGTCAAGTAGGAACGGGAGACCGGAGCGAAAGAATCCGCACCTATAATTTTCCCCAAAACCGAGTGTCCGACCACCGGATAAATCTGACCCTTTACAAGCTGGACGTTATTTTGACCGGTATGCTCGACGAGCTCATAGACCCCCTCAACAACTATTTCCAGGCCGAAGCCCTCAAAGGCGCAGCGTAAAGGCCCCCCACCCCCAATGTTAGCGAATGGGCTTCAGGGCGCAACGCCAGGGCGCACAGAAAATGAGGGGAAATTTCTCTCGAGGACTATGTGGGAATCACAGCTTTGGCAGGCATAGATCTCAGCAAACTCGATTTAGTTTATCGAAGTTTGGCTTGTGAACATTCCTCTTTTCCGGTTAACTCCCTGGGCGCTCCCTTTCTTCTTCGCAATGACGGCTTTCACCATTGCTGCGATCTCAGCGCCGGTCAGAGCGTCCTTTAAAACGAAGTAGTCCGCCCCGTATTGTTCAGCGATTTTGCGGTATTCGGGAAGATCGTAGCTGGTGAAGACGCTTATCACCAGGTTCGGATGACGGCCTTTGATCTCACGCGTCAACTCGAGCCCGTTTTTTCCCGGCAGGCGGATGTCCATAAAGACAATGTCCGGTGAGGTTTGGTCGATTGTTGCGAGAGCATCGGACCCGTCGGCAGATTCGTAAACTGAGAGCGACGGGATGTACATCTTCAAGATTTCTTTGAAGGAACGTCTGAAAAAATCGTTGTTTTCTACGATAAGAACCGATGACATTATCTGCCTCCCCCTTTCGCCCCCCCCAGGCGCATGATCAGGCGCGGTCCGCCACTTGCTTGATCGCATAGAATCAGGCTATGGTAAATACCGAGTTCCATGTATTTGCAGGGTTCCAAAACATTATATTCCACTGCAGATGCTAATCACTCGATACATGTGCATCTCGCTTTTCCCTGGGCGATACAAAAATTTTCCCTGGCCGCAGAGTCCTAAATTTTGATTTCCCAAACCGGTCGTTGACCCTAAAACATATAAATTTCAGCAGGATAAAAAAAGAAGCTGTGATTGACTTTAGGGTCCCATTTGCTATACTGGGCAAGGGTAGGTTCTTATCCGGTTGCGTTGAGAGGACTTTTTGAAAAGGGGAAATCCTTTGCGCCAGACAAAATTCATATTTATCACGGGTGGAGTTTTATCTTCGCTAGGCAAAGGTCTCGCAGCCGCCTCGATCGGGGCGCTGATGGAGAGCAGAGGCCTCAGCGTTTCGCTACTAAAGCTCGATCCTTATATCAACGTGGATCCCGGGACGATGAATCCTTTTCAGCACGGCGAAGTCTTCGTTACGGATGATGGAGCTGAAACGGACCTGGACCTGGGCCACTATGAGCGGTTCACTCATGCGCAACTCGGCAAGAAAAACAACTATACTTCGGGTGGCATCTACTATTCGGTTATAATGAAAGAGAGACGCGGAGAGTATCTGGGCGGGACCGTGCAGGTTATCCCGCACATTACAGACGAGATCAAGTCATGCATCCGCGGGTCCGCCGATCACGTGGATGTGGTCATAGTTGAAATCGGCGGGACGGTCGGAGACATTGAGGGTCTGCCGTTTCTTGAAGCAATCCGCCAGTTTCGAAACGATGTTGGCAGGGAAAACGCCATTTTCATTCACGTAACGCTCGTGCCGTATCTGCCGACCTCGGGCGAAGTCAAGACCAAACCCACTCAGCACAGCGTAAAGGAGCTGCGCAGCATCGGCATTCAGCCCGATATCCTGCTTTGCAGGGCCGAGAAACAGCTCTCTGCCGAGATAAAAGGCAAAATCGCACATTTCTGCAACGTAGACACAGATGGGGTCATAACGGCCAAGGACGTCGCGTGCATCTACGAGGTCCCGCTGCTCTTCCACCAGGAAGGGCTGGATGAAAAGATCGTGAGGCTTCTCAATATCTGGACGCGGGCGCCGGTTCTCAATGATTGGGAGAAGGTGGTAGGCGCGATCAAGAATCCTCTGTTCAATGTGCGAATTACGATTGTCGGCAAATATATCGACCTCAAGGAATCTTACAAGAGCCTCAATGAAGCGCTCGTGCACGGGGCTGCAGCTCACGGCGTGAAACTCCAGCTTGATTACGTGGATTCGGAGAACGTTGAAAAGGATGGTGGGGAGGCTCTGCTCGAAGGCGCCGATGGAGTTCTGGTGCCTGGGGGCTTCGGCCAGCGGGGAGTCGAGGGCAAGATCAAAGCGATCCGGTATGCGCGCGAGAACAGAATCCCTTTCCTGGGCATCTGCCTTGGTATGCAGCTTGCGACGGTTGAGTTCGCCCGCAACGTTGCAGGGCTTGAAAAGGCGCACAGTATGGAGTTTGACAAGCACACTCCACATCCTGTCATATACCTGATGCGGGAATGGTTTGACCACAAGAGCAATACGATGATACGGCGCAACGAAGATTTCGACTACGGCGGGACAATGCGCCTGGGTGCCTATCCATGTGTCCTCGAACCCGACACCTTCGCTGCGAATGCCTATCAGGCGACCGAGATTTCCGAGCGGCACCGGCATCGCTACGAGTTCAACAACGAATACAGAGAAGTTCTGGCGCGGCACGGGATGCTTTTTACGGGGCTGTCTCCGGACAAGAATCTCGTCGAGGTGATCGAGCTTCCGGAACATCCCTGGTTCCTCGGATGTCAGTTCCATCCGGAGTTCAAGTCACGTCCAAGGGCGCCTCATCCGCTATTCAAGGCTTTCACGGGCAAGGCGCTCGAGGAATCGCGGCGAAAGAACCCCGAATCATTCGCTAAAGGCTGTTAGGTGGGCGCCGTGAACTTTGAAGTCTTCGGTCAGAAAATCGGGCGGGACCGTCTTTTTTTGATCGGCGGACCGTGCGTTATCGAGAGCGAGGAAATCGTTTTCGAGGTGGCTGGCTTTCTAAAGAATATCTGCGCGCGACTGAAAATCCCCTTTATCTTCAAATGCTCCTATGACAAGGCAAACCGGACATCAGCCAGATCCTACCGGGGGCCCGGCCTTGAGAAGGGCCTCAGTATTCTGGCCCGCGTCCGTGACAGGCACCAGGTCCCAATTCTCACCGATGTCCATAGCCCTGCCGAGGTCGAGCCGGTCTCGCAGGTTGCCGACATCCTTCAGATACCTGCATTTCTCGCACGCCAGACGGACCTTGTTGTGGCCGCCGGCAGGACCGGTAAGCCGGTAAATCTCAAAAAAGCCCAATTTCTTTCACCACGAGATATGGGACAGGTGATAAACAAGATCACGGAGACTGGAAACGACAGGATTCTCCTGACCGAGCGCGGCGCCCAGTTCGGCTACAACAATCTGGTGGTGGATATGCGCTCCATTGGGATCATGGCGGATTTTGGCTATCCGGTCGTCTTCGACGCAACGCACAGCGTTCAGCTTCCGGGCGCTCAGGGGACATCGTCGGGCGGGGAGAGCCGTTTTATCCCGGCCCTGGCCAGGGCGGCAGTTGCGGCCGGAGCGCATGGAATCTTCATCGAAACCCACCCTGAACCTGACAAGGCGCTTTGCGACGGCCCGAATTCTCTTCGGTTGGAACAAGCAGCCGGGCTGCTCGAGAGCCTTATCCGGATATTTGATGTTGTGAGCGGTGAAAATGTCTGATTCAAAAGCAGTGACATGGGCGCAAAATATCGACGCAATGCAGGATGAGCTGAAACAGAGGATTCTTCCCGTCCGGATGATGATCTTTGACGTCGATGGGGTACTGACCGACGGAGGGGTCATCTATACGGATGACGGCTCTGAAATAAAACGGTTCGACGTTCAGGACGGACACGGCATAAAGCTTCTCCAACGCGCCGGAATCGAGGTGGCGTTGATCTCCGGGCGGGCCTGCCGTGCGGTGGAGCAACGCGCCCTTGGTCTTGGAATCACCAGGGTCTACCTGGGATCGACGGTCAAGATTGAAGCATACGAGCAGATCCTGGCCGATACGGATCTCAAAGAACATGAAACCGGCTTCATGGGAGACGACCTGATAGACATTCCAGTGATGCGCCGGGCGGGGTTTGCGGTGGCTGTCCCAAACGGGGCGCCCCACATTTTCCCGTACGCTCATTACATAACCAGGGCGAGCGGTGGGCGCGGGGCGGCAAGAGAGGTCTGTGAGATGATCCTCCAGGTCCAGGGTCGATGGAAAAGCGTAATGGAGCGCTATCTGGCCGACCCACGGAAACCTGCGCGGTAGAGCCGATCTCCCGGTCAATGTTGACTGGGCGCCCTGTGATAAACGATTCCTATATTGGCAGCTTTGGCGGTCCGGTCAATTCGTGAGTTTCGCCGGGTTGGTCTCAATTTTGCCAAACCTGTTTTACGGTTGCCATCGCTTTGCCTGATTTTCTCCGAGTTTCCAAAGCCTTACCTAATTAGCCTTTACAGTCAATACTACCCGTGCTAAAGTACTTGCTGAACTGTAATCCTATAATTTGATTGATATTTTAAGGCCCAACAAATTGTTCCTTTTTCATTTCCGGAAAAGAGAACGCCGGGCAAGCGCCGGCAAGGTTGAGAGTAAGTGATTTCCAAGGGCAAA
>PLSV01000272.1:0-4747 GCA_003165235.1 Syntrophobacteraceae bacterium | reverse complement strand
GACATGGAATTCACCGAGATGCAGGAGGGAAAGAGGTTCTGGACGCTTTGCGCCTCGGAGGCCAAGTACTTTCAGGACCAGCAGAAGACCCTGCTTCAGGCGGTCCGCCTGACTCTCTATTTGGAAAAAACCGGCGAAGAAATCCACCTGGAGAGTCGTGAAGGGGTGCTGCACTCAGAGACCAAGGATATCGATCTTAGTGGCGATATCCATGTAGAACTGCCACGGGAATATGTGTTAACCACGGAGAAAGCGCATTATACTCACAGCAGCAGAATCGTAGAGTCCGATGATCCCGTTCACATATCGGGTCCCGGGCTGGAGCTGGACGGCAACACGTGGAAATACAGCATCGCCGACCATGTCGCTAAGGTAAACGGCAAAGTCACAGCCTCTCTGATTGTGAGCAATCTCAAGATTCAAAAATAGCCCCGCCGGCCCATGCCGCAGCATCAAGGAATTATAATGAGCAGAATCATAACCCTGAGTGCGCTGGTAAGTTGTTTTCCGGCCGTTTTCGTTTCATTGCTGTTCTTCTGCCCCCTCGCCCATGCGGCGGACGGAACAAATACGCGCAAGCAGCCACCGGATATAAATGCAAAGCTGGTCAACAGCAAATCGCCGATTCACATCACCGCCGACAGAATGGAAACAAACCAGGAAGCAAGGACGATAATTTTTGAAAGCCATGTCGTCGCTCAGCAGGATGATGTGAAGATCACCTCAAACCGGCTCAAAGTAACTTTGCTGCCGGCGGGGAAAAAACCTGCGCCTGCGCCTGCTCCTGCATCTGCATCTGCATCTGCATCTACATCGGACGAAGGCGCTCCGACCGAGAAAATAGACTACGTAGAATTTGAAGGAGATGTTAAGGTCACTCAGCAAGACCGCCTTGCAACGGCTAATAAGGCCATTTTCTACCAGAAGGAGCAAAAGATAGTCCTGCACGGCCAGCCCGTAGTCACCCAGGGGCAGGACCGGGTGGAGGGAAATCTCATTACGATTTATGTCAAGGAGGGCCGAAGCGTTGTGGAAGGCGCGGGGGGAGCGCCGGTGCAGGCCGTTTTGTTTCCGGGGAAAAAGGAATAACCGAGTTGCGCGACATTAAAAAGCTCATCGTCAAGGACCTTGTAAAAACTTATAAGGGGAGGTGCGTAGTCGATCATGTGAGCCTCGAATTGCATGAGGCTCAAATTGTAGGACTGCTTGGGCCAAACGGCGCCGGTAAATCGACCACCTTTTACAGCGTTGTAGGCATAATCCGTCCGGACAGCGGCGCGGTTTATCTGAACGGAGAAAATATAATCGGTCAGCCGATGTACTTAAGGGCCAGGAAAGGGGTAACCTACCTGTCTCAGGAACCTTCGGTCTTCCGGAAGCTGACGGTGGAACAGAATATAATGGCTATTCTCGAAACTCTGAAGATCGGAAGAGAGGAGAGGCAGGTCAGGCTCAAAGAACTACTCGGTGAGCTGAGGATAGCACATCTTTCCAAGAATAAAGCTGACAGGCTCTCCGGGGGCGAGCGCAGGCGTGTGGAAATCACCCGGGCCCTTGTTACTCAGCCCAGCTTCATTCTGCTCGATGAGCCCTTTGCCGGAATCGACCCGCTCGCGGTGGTGGAAATCCAGGGGCTTATCAGAGCGCTTAAAGCAAAGGGCATAGGTGTTATGGTTTCCGATCACAACGTGCGCGAAACGCTCAAAGTCTGTGATTGGGCTTATATAATGCACGAAGGACGGATCCTGGAAAAGGGCGACCCGATCACTATTGCTCAAAGCGAACTTGCCAGGCGCACTTATCTCGGGGATCAGTTCATTTTGTAGATGGATTTAATTGATGGCATTGGAATTAAGACAGCAATTAAAACTAAGCCAACAGCTCATAATGACCCCTCAGTTGCAACAGGCTATCAAATTGTTGCAACTTTCCCGATTGGAGCTGCTGGACACGATTCATCAGGAACTCGAAACAAATCCTCTGCTCGAAGAGACCCAGGAAGAACTTCCCACCGAACAGGACGCCGAACTCGAGACCCTCACCACCGAAGAGACCCCCTTCCAGGAAGTGCAGCTTTCCGAGAAAATGCGGGAAGACTTCGATTGGGAAGGCTATCTGGACGAATACAATACAAGCACCCCCGTACTTGTCGAGATCGACCCGAACCAGGAATGGCCGAGCTTCGACAGCAGGCTCACCGAACCCACAACGTTGGAAGACCACCTGGTCTGGCAGCTTAGACTTTCCGACTTCTCGGATGAGGAGCGGGAAGTCGGTGCGTGCATAATCGGAAATCTCAACAATGATGGCTACCTGGATGCAACGATTGAAGAGATTGTAGAAATGTCCGGGGCAGATGCATCCAAGGTTGAAGGGGTCCTCCGCAGGATCCAGAACTTCGATCCAACCGGCGTCGCCGCCAGGGACCTCAGGGAATGTTTGCTGGTGCAGGCAAAAAACATGGAGATTGAGGACCAGCTTGTTGTCCGAATCATAGAAGACCACCTGCACTATCTCGAAACGAAGAATTACGCCGCCCTTGTCCGCGCTCTCAAGCGCAGTCCCGAAGATGTGAAGGCGGCGGTCGAAATAATACTCGGGCTGGATCCCAGGCCGGGAAGCTCCTTCAACAAAGAGACCGTCGAATACATTAGTCCGGATATCTACGTTTTCAAGGTTGATGATGAATGGGTGATATTGCTCAATGAAGACGGAATGCCCAAGCTAAGGGTCAGCTCTTATTACAAAGACGCCCTTGGGGAGGGTGATTCGCTGCCCGCAGAAACAAGGGACTACATTCAGACAAAATTGCGTTCCGCCGCCTGGCTCATCAAGAGCATTCACCAGAGACAGCGGACCCTCTACAAGGTGTCACAGAGCATTGTAAGGCTTCAGGAAGACTTTTTTGACAGGGGGGTGGCCCACCTCAAACCGATGGTGCTCAGGGACATCGCCGAAGACGTTGGAATGCATGAGTCAACCATCAGCAGGGTTACCGCCAGCAAGTACATGCACACGCCGCATGGGATTTTTGAGTTGAAATATTTCTTTAACAGTTCGATAAATAGCGTCATGGGCGAAGCGGTCGCCTCGGAGAGCGTCAAGGAGCGGATACGGCAGCTTGTAAGAGAGGAAGATTCCTTAAAGCCGCACAGTGACCAGGAAATAGTGGACATACTGGAAAAGGAAAATATCAGCATAGCCCGGCGTACCGTGGCCAAGTACCGAGAGATGCTGGGGATTTTGCCCTCGAACAGAAGAAGGAAGTCTTCCTGGGGGCCTTGAGAGCGACTTTTCGGACTGTTGTTTTCTAGAAGGATGAAGATGCGGATCAAATTATCTTTTCGAAATATCGAGCCATCAGATCCCCTGAAACTTTATGTTGAGGAGAAGCTCGCGAGGGTAAAAAAATACCTCGAAGAACCAATAGAAGCCCACGTCGTGCTCAGGGTGGAAAAATTCCGGCACACCGCCGAAGTCTCCATTGACGCCTCCGGCTTTCGGATGAACGGCGCCGAGGAAACCGATGACATGTATTCAAGCATCGACCTGCTGGTGGACAACCTTGAGGCGCAGGCTGCAAGGAAGGGGAAGGAAAAGGTCCGCCGGCGCAGATCGGGCGGAGGCGCCAAAGAATCGGCCGGCTTGCTTGAACCTGCAGGGCAGACGACCGAAGACGAGCAGGAGCCTCGAGTGATCAGGGCTGAGCAGGTCTACGCAAAACCGATGCACCTTGACGAAGCGGTAATGGAGTTGAACCTTTCGACCGGTGAGTTCATGGTGTTCACCAACAGGAGCACAAACCGGGTGAATGTTCTGTATAGAAGGAAAGACGGCAACCTGGGCCTGATTGAAGCAGTCGGGTAATTGCCCGTCGTATTATAGACTTAGAAACAACCCTGTGCGATAATCCGGTCATTCAATTTACCGCCTTTAGGCGGAAGGTGCGCCCCGTAGCGCGAAGGCCGACCGCAGGATGGTCTATCATGAGCGTTGGGCTGGCGCGGGAGACCTTGCTGCTTTTGAAATAAAATTTTTATGGATTTGTGTTCCTCGACTTATCTTTGCGGCACGGCAAAGGATCGTCACCCCGTTGAGGCGTCATCAGGCAGAATCCCGGTAGAGGAAATCTAATGAAAATTCTCGACATTCTTGCAGTGGACTCTATTGTTCCTGAACTCAAAGGGAGGACCAAGAAGCTGGTGTTGGAAGAGTTAATCGATGCCGTGAAGCAGAATAAACCGAATATAGACAGCGACCGGCTTATGAAAGTTTTGCTCGAAAGAGAGAGATTGGGCAGTACGGGAATCGGGGACGGGATTGCCATTCCTCATGGGAAGTTAAAAGATATTGACGATCTGGTTCTCTCATTCGGGCGTTCCATAGAAGGCATTGATTTCGAATCCATGGACGGAAAGCCCGTTCACCTCTTCTTCCTTCTCGTTGCGCCCGAGGCCTGCGCTGGAATTCATCTAAGGGCGCTGGCAAAGATCGCCAGGCTGCTCAAAAACGGGACCGTACGAAAAAGGCTCGCAAAAGTCGAGAACCGGGATGATATCTTTTCAATCATTCAGCAGGAAGACGAGGATTTCTAGCGTTCTGAGTCATTAATTAATTGCCTGATCCAGGGTGGGCAAAATCAGAGCGTTGCCCGCCACTTATTGGTGGGCGCATAAAGCGTGCCCGCACTACCAAATTTACACAACGAACTTATGACTCGGGACACTAGTACATTGTCAACAAAGTT
>PLSV01000380.1 GCA_003165235.1 Syntrophobacteraceae bacterium | reverse complement strand
CATTTGTTCCAATATACGCCGCGCGAAAATCGTGTACTGCCAGCACACCAGGTACGGAAGAAGCGAGGTTTTCCATCTGGGTCATGACGTCTTTCGATGGCGCTCGCCCCAGTAGATATGACATATTCTCCCGAAACAACCCAACCGCATTCACCGCAATAATCGTCGCCACCACGATCGCTGCGATAGGATCGGCAATTGGCATTCCCCATAAAACGCACAGAGTTCCTATCAGCGCCGCCAACAAACCCAATTCATCGTTTTTCAGTTCCAGAAATTGCGCCTTTGCCGCCGCGCCTCGACTCTTTTGCCGCAAAAGCTTTAGCAAGGGAACCGCTGCCAGGATCATCGAAACTATCAACACCCCCAGCGCCAATGACACATTCCGGTATGCAGGCGGCTCGTGTCCGAATAAGTGGGGAAGGGCTTCTCTGTACAGCTCAAAGCTCGTAAAAGTGATAAACAGGGTGGCGGCAACCAGAGCCGCAATGTTCTGTGCACGGCCATGGCCAAACATGTGTACGCTATCAGCCTCACGACGCGAATAACGCTCTGCTATCAAAAGAAACCCGACAACGAATATATCGCTCAACGTATGCAATGCTTCCGCCAAAAGCGCCATCACTCCTGACATGAAGTACACGCATAACTTGAGGGCAAAAATGAGCAAATAGAGCCCCAGTGTCAACTGTAAGCTGCGAGCATCTTCGTTTTGTTTCATGAATGCGGCCAGCCTTACTTTTTTTCACATACGGGCGGTCCAATTATCGCGTATGCCATTACATGTCCAATGAAACTGTTGCCGCAGTAAACTCGCCAATTGAGATTGAAGTGTAACATGCGAATTGAAAAGAACGCAACGCTTCTGTTGCCGGGGTTTTTGCGGGGTAGGCAAACACAGTCATAGAAGGGCAATAAATCTAGTGACTTGCACGAGGTGTTCAAATTTGTCGTGTGCCTACGTTTCCGGGGGTGCCGATTTGACATTCAAGACAGTCTTAGGCATTGGAATCTTTAGAGATTTAAGTATTGCGACAAGCTCTGAAGTGGGTTCGTTACTCTGAAAGAATTGATTTTTTTTGGTTTGAAACTCGGTTGCCTGGAGTGTTGAAAGCGTTCTTTGGATTTGCGACTAAGGTTGCTTACACCCCAGTTCGGCCACTCTTTCTATGAGAAGGGAAAAAACGCAAAGCTTCACGTGAGCTTCGATGCGTTTGGGCAGCCAGTGGTACATTGGCTCCATCTTGATCCGGGTGCTCTTAAGAGTCCTGAAGGCGCGCTCGATCACAAGGAGTCCCTTATAGCCGGCGGCTGCATCTTCTACGGTGATGGTATCATCGTTGGTCTGGAGCACCCATTTGCCGTCGTATTTTGACGCCTGTGCTATGGCGTCACGGTCAAGGCGGATATGGCCTTGCTTATCGACCCTTAGGTAGCGTTTGTATCTGCCTGAGGCGAGGAGATCGATGGCCCATCTGGCAGTCGCCTGATGACCCGGATGGTCTTTGAGTTCTTCTTCGAGTTCTTTGACAACTTGCGCCCTATGCTTTCGCTCCCTTTGGGCCTCGCGGGGATTGTGGCAAAGGATATATCGGCGCCGCAGTTCTCCATCTCCTACTACCACTTCCTTCGCCTGAAGGTTTTCGGCAATCGTTCTAAACCGGCCCGGCTTGGTAAGCACCTCGTCCTTAATTTCTGAAACGCTGGCCATGCGGGTAGCCAGAAGGTACTTCCCGCAGGCTCTGGCCAACTCATCGCGGTTTGTGCCGGAGTTCATTCCGGAGTCGGCAACGAAGAGCGCCCGCCCGAGCTTCCATCCCCGGAGGTCGTCGCGGACCTTCTTAACTGTATCCACATCGGAGGTGTTGCCGGGAAAGACCCAACTCCTTACAGGCAGGCCTTCCCTTGTTATGGCAAGCGCGACCACGATCTGAGGACTCCATGCGCCTTTTTTGGAGTGACCGAACTTTCGAAAGCCCGATCCCGCTTCCGTCTCCTCGTCCTCTTCGTCAATGGAGAAAGAGGCGGTCGTTGTGTCATAGAAAATGACATCGACAACCAGGTTAAAAAGATTTGCCACATGGAAAAAGATCGCTTTCTCGACTTCGGCCACGTTCCAGTGCAGGAGGTCCATCGCCTCATACATCTGATAGAGCTTTACCGCACTGCAAGAGGGCATGTAGACCTTTTGGAGCCAGCAATCCCAGACGCCGAGTTTGGAGTCGGGCTCACAGAGCCGGTTTGCAGTCATGGCAAGAAGGGCTCTTTCGTGGAGAATGCTCCCGCCGGACTCCTCCATGACTTTGCGCAATGTGGGGCCGATCTTCAACCGCTCCCAAAGCGCCTCTACCACAAGAGGAACACCGAACTCAAAGGTCTGGATCAGCCGCACGTCTTCAGGAAGTGCGGTTGGCTGCTCGCGGGAGGGAGTTGCAGCGGTTTCAGAAGAGTCCAAAGGGTCATGAACCTCAACACCGCATACCCTGGCAATCGACCGGCAAAGCCTCACCAGGTCATCCCGGTCAAGTTCATCTGCCCGTCCGAAGTTGTGGATGATCTCGGCGACCGAGCTTCCCGTCTCAGCATGGCGCACATTGTGTGCGAGCTGATAGTACTCGACTACCGATCCATCTCTGTTTTTTCGTTTTGTAGTTCGTAGATACATGCCCACATGATTAGCATGTACTACTCGTAATTGTCAAGAAATAATATGATAGGCGTGTGCCTACAACTTTTTGGCTTTCAGCAAGACAATAGAGGCGTAAATCCGCATGGAATCAAGGTTCGACTACACGGACCTACATCAAATGTGCCTATTTCGCAAAAACGCAAGTGTTGCACGCAACAATCTTTCTATGCCAGGTCGCACCCCGGTATGGCGCTCACCAGGCCCTAAGTAAGTGTAATAATCGTAGCTCTCATGAACAGCAAGATACTATATTACGGCTATTTACGCAACGCAAGCAAGCACCAGGCGGCTTGCTACTGGATCATTGGCGCTACATACGGCATAGTCTTCCCTAACAACCAGAGTAGTATCAATGCAACCGGTGTGAGGAATATCAATTGCAAGATAGAAAATCCGGCCACATCTCTAGCTTTAAATCCGGTGAGGCCCAGAAGCGGCAGCATCCAGAAAGGATTAATGAAATTAGGCAGTGCTTCAGCAGCGTTGTATGCCTGGACCATCCAGGCCAGATTGACTTTAAGTTGCGTTGCTGCTTCCAGGATATAAGTAGCTTCCACAACCCATTTGCCACCGCCGGAAGGCAGGAATAGACCCATAATGGCCGAGTAAATGCCGACGATAGCCGGCAAAGCCCCTTGCGTGGAAACAGATACGAAGAACCTGGCAAGTACATCATTCAGGCCTGATCCCATCAGAACCCCGAAGATACCCGCATAGAGCGGAAATTGGATAAGAACGCCGCCAGTCATAGGTACAGACTTCGATGCGGCTTTGAGGAAATTTTTAGGAGTCCAGTGTAGCAGCATACCGGCAAAGATGAAAATGAAGTTATAAACGTTCAGGTTGAGTGCAGCCATTCCTCCTTGGGTAGCAAACGTAGTTACAAGATATCCCACGCCCAAGAGCACAATAATGATCGTGAGGATCGGGCTGTGTTCCAGATATTCACCTGGCACTTGGGCTTTACTCACCTCTACTTTTTCCTCTACGAATTGGAGTCCAGCCTTCTCAGCCGTTTTGGCATTCTCGGCAGTCGGACAGGATGCATAACTAATCCAAATTGCGACTGTCGAAACCACGACAATCATGGTTAGGTTTTGCCAGGTAAAAAGAGTTAGACTAAGCGGTATAGTTCCACTTATCTTGTAAAGAGACGCAGGTATTGAAGTTTTAGTCGCCATCAGCAGCGCGGCCGAAGACGACAAACCAAGAGCCCAGACACTGCCCATTCCCACATAAGCGGCAGCGGCTACGGCACGGTAGTCTACGCCGGGAACACGCTTCATGACTTCCCGCATTAACGTTCCGGCAAAGATTATGCCGAACCCCCAGCTAATTAAGCACGTCGCTATTGACCAGAAAGCAACATATGCCACAGTAAGTCTTGGCGTTTTCGGAACAGAAGCTATAGCAACAATCAGTTTTTTTACAGGTGGCGCAACGGCCACAATGTAACCACCGATAACAATAAACGCCATCTGCATAGTAAAAGGTATTAGGGCCCAGAAGGATTTACCGAAATTATTTGCGACTGCGATAGGATCACGACCCAGCGCTATGGCTCCCATGCAGGTTATTGCCACCGCTATGAGAGCAAAAACATACGCATCAGGAAACCACCGCTCACTCCAATCAGCCAGCGCCATCCCGCACCGCGCCATTAACCCAGCTTTTTCATCTTGCTTCGGTTGATGTTGAACTTCCATAAAATTTCAGACTCCTTTACATATTATTATTTCGACCAGGTGACCATCCTAACTGACAAACAACTCCCCTCTTTGGCATGGGAAAAGATAGGGCCGTCTTAAACGTAGTACAAGTGCCATTTTTTTATCGTTTCATGATTTACTCCTCAAGGATTGTGTTATAGTGATGCTCCAATAATGAATCTTAGTTAGCCTGGATTCCCAAGTTGGTTTTTTGAGTTAACACCACGCTGGTTATCACCCGAACTTCAGACGGAGGCGTCTGTCCTCGAGCCACACTCATGGTATTACCTCGTTTAAGGCTTCGGCGCATTGGCCTATACGTGATCCGCTGCATGCTACTCGAAACCCCCAACGAGCACTACAGGCGCTTCCATGCGTGATCCTCTCACCCTTGAAAACGATAGCGGGCGTTGCTCCATCCCTGGTTACTCCTTGTCGAGCGCAAATTTGCTCGCCTGCTGTCGAACGAAACTTTACGCCTCTTGAGCCAACGAAGGCATATGCGTGAACAAAAGAGTGCTTAGGATTAAATCTGTTTCCCTGACTGCCGTTTGGATGTGCCATAGACTCGCTCCAAAACTTACCGTGAAAAGAGGCAGAGATGCGTCGTTGTAAATTGTGCGGGAATTGACCCGCCTCAAATTATTGTGCCATGTTCAAAGTTAGACTTCCATCTACCACATCTGCGGTGCTGCTAAGCCGCGAAGGGCGCCGAGAATGGGGCCAACCGTGACCCGTCGGAGGCGTCCCGAAGCGGCGTCGGACATGCTGCTACCGAATCATTGTAACGGACCCATAATTTGGTTCTGAAAAGTGTAAACAGGCATGATCGCCTCAGGCGCCGGCGGCCTATAGCCCAAAGCACTATGAGGCCGAATACTATTGTATTCCTTAGCGCCAGTTTTCTATCGGCGCCGTTGCCTCGAAGGGAGTCATCAAAATCTCACCGTTGAGAAGTTCGTCCATTAGTCTGCCGTTAAATGATTCGATGTAGCCATTTTCCCAGGGACTTCCTGGCTCGATATAAAGACTTCTCACCCTGAGGTCTCGGAGCCATTTTCGAACAGCTCTGGCCGTGAATTGCGGTCCGTTGTCCGAGCGGATGTGCTCGGGAATTCCTCTTGAGATGAACAGATCCGCAAGCTTATGTATCACAGCCTGGGCTGTTATGCCTCTATCAACTGTAATATCGAGGCATTCCATTGTATACTCGTCCATGATGGTCAATATCCTGAACGCCCTGCTGTCATGGGTTCGCGCCGACATCAAGTCGTAGCTCCACAGATGATCTTTCCGCTCGGGCCTTAGCCGTAAGCAGGAACCGTCGTTGAGCCACAACCTTTTCCTTTTGGGTTGTTTCTGGGGTACTTTGAGCCCCTCTTTTCACCAGAGCCTCTCCGCCCGCTTGTGGTTAACCCTCCAGCCCTCCTGCCACAAAAGAGCCGTTATCCTCCGATACCCGTACCTGCCGTACTTTGTCGCCAGTTCAATAATGCGCACAACGAGTCGTTCCTCTTCCGGAGAAAATCGAGGGCTATGGCGTTGTGTGGATCGGCACTGCCCAAGGACCCTGCATGCCCGTCTCTCGGAGACCGCGAGTTTGTTGCGCACCCGCAAAACTGTCCCCCGCCTCCGTGACGGGCTTACGAGTTTCCCCTTGCGGCCTCTTTTAGAACGGAATTATCTAATGAAAAATCTGCCACCAGTCTTTTTAGTTGGGTATCTTCCCGCTCGAGTTCTTTCAGCCTCCTTGCCTGCGCGACCTGCATGCCTCCGTACTCTTTTCTCTATCGATAGTATGTTTGCTCAGTGACCTCCAGCTTCCTGCTCACCGCTCCCACCGTCCGGCCTTGGCTAAGTAAAACCTCGGCCTCCCTCAGTTTCCCGATGATCTGTTCGGGGGTAAGGTTTTCCTTTTCGTCGTTGCCTCCTTCCTTTGTCCATTACAAATCTAATTTAACATATGGACCGATTTATCGGGGGCAGGTCACTCTGGGCGCTGGGAGGAAATACGGCCGATGACCGGACGTTGACCCTGGCGTTTTGTTCCACTAGATGAGATCGGAAAAGCTCGCAACCCGGGGGTTGCATGAAATCATTTACAAGAAAATCGGCCTTAAGGGTCTATCCGCAATCTCCAGCGAGGTGCGTGAGATTGAAAAGCGCTTCAGACATTCACCAGTGGCTCGACCCTTTTGATTTGCCTTTCATGGCCCTCTTTACAGGACCCCGCAGACAGCGCACTTCCTATTCCATGGAAGCTTTACTTCCATGAAGGTCATCGTAAGCGCATCAAAAGAGAGCAACCTTCCGGTGAGAAGGCCGCCGATACCCAGAAGATATTTTATAGCCTCGATTGACTGGATTGTCCCAATCACGCCGGCGACGCTTCCCAGGACCCCCGCTTTCGAGGTTGTCTCATAAGTCCCTGCTTTCGGCTCCTCTTGGAAGACGCAGCGAAAGCACGGACCTTGGCCGGGGACAACAGTCATCGTCTGGCCGTATGCTCCAAGTATTCCGGCATGGGAAAAGGGTTTTCCAAGTCGTACGCACGTATCGTTTACGAGAAACTTGGATTTGAAGTTGTCGGTGGCCTCGACTATGAAATCATAGGAAGCGATAGTCCCGGCGATGTTTTTCTCGGAAATTGCCTTGTACATTTCAAGCCGAACATCGGGGTTCAACCGCGAAATCGTCTCAGCCGCCGAGTCGGTCTTACTGCGGCCTACGTCTTTTCTGCCATAGAGTATCTGGCGCTGGAGGTTCGAAAAATCGACGACATCGCAGTCGGCTGCCCCGATATTACCTACCCCTGCCGCAGCAAGGTAAAAAAGCGCCGGACTACCAAGACCCCCCAGACCGATTATCAGTACCCGGCTTTCGAGCAGCTTCAATTGGCCCGATTCCCCGATTTCGGGTAGAAGCATGTTCCGGCTGTAAATCTTCCGCTCCATTTCACTCAGCGTGCGCATCCTGCAGACCATACCGCGTGGCAAGCTAGCCTACCATCGCGTTAAAATGAAATGAATTTAACTGTGATCAACTAAGCCCGTTATGGGAGATTGAAAAGCCTCAGTATGACATCCTGTCAGAGATAGTGCCCCTGCACACCGGCCATCGGATTCGTCGCATCCCCTTTTCTTCTTGGGATTAGGTGAATATAGGCATGCAAGATTGTCTGCCCAGCCGATTTAACGCAGTTTACACCTACATTGGATCCGTTGACAGATGAATCCGTCATGGAGATCCTATTGCGCATGATCCTGAGCAGATCCTCTGCATCATTCCTTTCTTTGGAGGTCATTGAAAAAAATCCTCAGTGTGTCGAAAGGGTATGACCAGCATGTGGTTGTGGGAAACTCCGCGTTTGTCCTCCACAGCGAAAACTGAATCGCATTCCTCCACGATCCCTGAGCGGGTCTTCTCTGAGCATGATTTCCTTAAAGTTCCTTTTATGGAATCTTTAATGTTCGTCTGCACCTGAGCTGCTATGTTTTCTCCGGTGCATTTAACTATCTCGTTGAGCTCAGTCGGGGTATCAAACTTGGTCCGCGATTTCAAAAGCATGGTGTCGGATTCTTATCACCCCTCATGAATATCCTATCCTGGCTCCTCGTCGGTTTCGATTAGGCTTTTTTTGATAGCGATCTTCCACTTTTTTTTTGATTCGTATATTGGAAGGTACAGTAGCCTTCAAGGTGTTCTGAAAGGTTTTGGGGCCGGTAGACGAAAACGCCCATCGAGACCCGTCTGTGTACAGGTTGAGGCATCATTCGGACTAAAAATTGGCGGTATGGAAGACTTGCAACCTGGTGC
>PLSV01000386.1 GCA_003165235.1 Syntrophobacteraceae bacterium | reverse complement strand
GTCAATTTTGGATTATCAAAACCACGCGCGGAGTGTTCGAGGACGGCTGCATCTGTTCTCAACAAGCTTCCGAACTCTTCGATTGAACCTTCGGAGATCCGATGGGCGCTGTAATAACCTGTCAGGCCGATAGCAATAGAAAGAGACAGCACCATGCCGAAACCGATTCCCAGACGTTTGCCGACTGTTAACCGTGACCCTTTCATACAGCGCCTCCTTGCCTGAGCGAGACAAGTGCGAGTTGTTTTTCGTAAATCTTATCCGCCAAGTCATTCATCGTGGACATGATCCTCAGGCCGATGAAACCGACGACGGCGGCAATCGCTGCAACGATCACGAAACTTTGAGAATCCCTATCCCGTATTCCTCCCGGTCCAATGAAAAAGTGAGGTATTTTCTTTCTCAGTCTGCAACTTTTTGCACTGCTTGACTCATTACATTTGCCCGCTCCGCCATCGATTTGCCTCAATTTGGCCTTAAAGGATAGGTGCAAATCGGGGAGTGCAAGGAAAACTCCATCATGCCCCCAGGCATGCCCAGGCTGCATTTCTTGTGGGTGATGCATGAAATGTAGTCAGTGCTTAAGTCGTCATTTTTTGAGTGGGGCATGACGATGGAAGAAAACTGACAAAACAGTTATATGCATTCACTAAAAATCGGTGGAATTAAGGTTGGGAGGTTATTCCTTGGACATCCATCAGTTATTTTCCACCGCGGGAGACAAGATTGGCAGGGTCCTCGGCTCCAATCCAGTGCTCGAAAACATTGTCGCATGAAAGCGGCAATCATTTTCATCGCCCTCTCACTTCTCATCTCCTCTCTGGCCTTACTCATTCTGCCTTGTCCCATCACAGATTCAAAAAATCGCTCATGCTGCTCGAATAGAATTCCAGCCACATTCTGCCCAAGTAATTTCAAATCGAAAGGAGAAGGTAAGAACCAAGGCTGCCAAGAAGAGGGGATTACCCGCTTGCTGGGTATAGATCGCGTGACCCTCCACCGGACAATCAAAAGATACAACCTCACTGAAGATACCCCGATGTTGAAGCGTTGCGCATGACATAAAAAGTATGCAACGCTTCTGTTGCATGCAACACTCATTTTCTTGTCAGCTATCGGTCAACACACTGCCCATCCAGATCTAAGTATTCGTTATTACTGTACAATATTAAATGAGTGATATCCTTCGCCTTTCCGGCACAGATTTTGATTATTCTAAAGTGATAATGAAGAGAGCATCAGGCTCAGCTTTAGTAGATTCCTTGCGTTGCCTTTGCGGATCGTAGTTCTAAAGGCCGAACTTTCGGCAGAAGGGAGAGATGAAAATGTTGGGAACAATTCTGCTCATTGTATTAGTTCTACTACTCGTGGGCGCACTCCCTACCTGGCCACACAGCAGTGGGTGGGGATACTATCCAAGCGGTGGACTGGGACTGGTCCTTGTGATCGTGCTCGTGCTCCTGTTAGTGGGCCGTATCTGACAGGAGTGAGGGAAAAACAATATCCCACACAAAGGAGTGGCACGGGGACAATCTGTAAACCGCAGGCAACAACGTCCAAAGCGGTGGAGCAACCCTTGCACCCTTATGGGGGGCTGAAGTTAAAGCCCCGCCCTATGGTTGGGGTTGTTTACACATGGGCTTTATGGGAAGTGATCAGATATCGGAATAGCACCTAAGTGACTGGAGGCTTATGGACCCGTACAACATGAAGGAGAAGAAAACATGAAAAGAAATGCATTTCTTAAGAGCGCTCTGATTGGACTGCTCGTTGTGATAATGGTCCCGTTCGGAGCGCTTTCACAGGAAACCTCGACGTCTGCCAAGACATTCAGCCAGCCAGAGTTGGACCAGATGCTTGCGCCGATTGCGCTCTATCCTGATACGCTGATCGCACAAATCCTTATCGCGGCTTCATATCCGGGTGATGTTTCGGAGGCGGACCGCTGGGTAAAGGACAACGCGAGCCTTACGGGGGACGCGCTCAATAGCGCCCTGGAAAAAGTGCAGTGGGACGAGAGCATTAAGGCGCTGGCGACTTTCCCGCAGGTACTCGCCATGATGACTGCACAGATGGCGTGGACAGAAAGGCTGGGCGAAGCTTTCATGTCTCAGCAGGCCGATGTCACGGCATGCATTCAGAGACTGCGGGCGAAGGCCCGTGCGGCGGGCAATCTCGTGACGACCGCCGAGCAGAAGGTCGTTGTCCAGGGTGAGAATATCGAGGTTGAACCCGCTAATCCTGACGCTGTATATGTGCCCCGTTACAACCCGGAGGTGGTTTACGGGTCCTGGTCGCAGCCTGAGTATCCTCCCTACGCTTATTACCCGGTTTGGCCTGGGATAGCGATTGGCCCGGTTGGAGTGTTTGGGTTTTATCCGGCCATAGGGATTGGACCACTCTGGTGGGGCTGGGGCTGGGGAGCCTGGAACTGGGGAGGCGGTGGACTCTTTATCAATGTCGGCTTCGGTAGTCACGGAGGCCACGGATACTACGGCGGCAGAGGCGGCGGATACCACGCCGGCGGAGGCCGCGGAGGCCACGGAGGCGCAGGCCGCGGGACTGGCGGCCACGGCGGCGGTCATGGCGGTCATGGCGGCGGTCATGGCGGCGGTCATGGTGGTGGTCATGGCGGTCATGGTGGCGGTCATGGCGGCCATGGTGGTGGTCATGGCGGCGGTCATGGTGGCGGNNGCGGTCATGGTGGCGGCGGTCATGGCGGCGGCAGAAGGTAATAGATGTGCCGAGTTCATCACATGAAGTATTGTCAATTAGATTTTTACGGCCAGCGGCAAGATTCTGACCGTAAACTGATATTCACCTGAAATGAGGGCGCAATATTCTTTTATGGTGTTGCGCCCTGCGGATGCCGGAAGGCGCGTGGGGAAGCTGTAAAGTTTCCGAAACCCTCGGACCTGTCGTTAAGGACCTGGATCAGTTCGTAAGAATTCCCCCTGCCCAATTTTGTTTGAGCAGTGGGAATTTTACTTGCATCGGCGCAACTCAACCTGACTGGTGTCCCCCCTTGCGAAATCAAGAGCCACACCCCTCGGCAAACGATCCTTAACGTGAATCTGTAACCTCGTCAATTTAAATTCTGTGCAAACGAGCCCCTCTTCCCGGGCGCCGGTCGAAAACATTTAAAGATCAATATCGGGAATGGCCCTGGATGACCTGCGCACCGATGCCGGTCCAAAACCAAAAGTTTGGACCTGCAACCTGTTGCAGGGACTGTTTTATCAGATCGAAAAGGGTGTCGATTATCCTGGCTGCCTAAGTTCTTGTGAAAATGTTATTGGCGAAAAACGCTTCCACGATTTTGGCTTTGGTGAGAGTCATTGATTGCTCCGAAACTTGAACGTGGGCAGTTTGTAGGATAGAATAGTCGCTTATACCGCACCGGTTGTCCAGAGGCAAGGATAGAGCAGGCCGCCGGTTAACCTGTGGATTGAACGGAGTGAGCTAAATCAAGAGGCTCGCAGTTCGAGACATTGGCGGCCAACCAAGAACATCAGGTGGTTGCAGCAAATACGCTGCGCCCCTTTTTACTTCCGTGCATATTGCGTGCATGAAAGAAATTTTAAGCCCTTTCCGATGCTCGTTAAAACGAAAAAAAAGGAGAAACATGTGATGAAATGGATTATTGGATGCTTTCTGTTGAATTTGCTTCTCTTTCCTCTTGATGCCGGCGCCAAATCATTTTACAGCGACGGAACGGTAGATAATAGTAGCGGGACGCCCAACAAGGACCTGGCGTACAGGGATTTCGAAATTACTCAGGACGGCTATGTCACCGGCCACATAATCAACAAATCGAGCCACCCCCTCAAGTCGGTAAGACTGGACATGTGGACGACCAATCGGGCGGAGACCGCGATTTTATGGCGAAAAACCCTCACTATCGGCGACATGGCCCCCAAGGGCGAATATGAGGTCAGGGAACGGTATAGTCCTCTTCCTGATGACCATTCAGGAGTAGTGTTCAAATTTAGACTGCCCGGGAGCACGAATTTCAGAAACGCTGGAACAAAAGATTAAATTACCTCACTCCAAAAGAGAGCCCGGAAGAAAAATGCCTCCATGCAAGGCGCCAAGAGAGACCTGCTCAATGAGTCTCAGATTGACGGGGGAGGAAATGTGGAAGTGAAGAATAATGTTGGATCGAACGGGTGAGGCGATACTTAGCGGACGACCCGACGGACAACCCTTGGCCGGTGTCTGGATGCATCTGGGAAGCCGTGAAAAAATTGGGGAGTACTGATCCCATGGCCTTTCACGGCGGTGATGCCGGCTTCAATTTACGCCCATATGGCCTTCATTAAGATGCTATGGGAAGTTTTCAGGATAGATGAGCCCCCAAAGCCTTGTCTGATGGATTTCAGGTCTGTCGGGCCGGACATGGATGCAGAATGTTAGAAGACTCTTTGACCTCATTCGAATAGCCAAGGAGCCTTGGGGGCAGCTTCCTCATCTCTGATCTGAAGCTATTAGAACCTCAGCCCCAATGACCTTTCCCCACACTTTCTCCAAAGTTGAATGAAAAGCATCAAGCTTGACGATAGCCGGATGTAGATAAATTATTTCAGAAAATTCGTGGCGACGCCCACCAGATTCGGATCGAGCACAACCGTGATCAGTGCGCCGGCGATGGCCCCCCATAGATGGGCGTCATGAGCTACGTTCTCATGTTTCGACTTTGACATGAAATAACTGTAGCCGATATAGGCCAAAGCGAAGATCGGGGCAGGGACCCCCATCGGGGCTATCATCATGCTGATTTGGGCTTTCGGGCGGTAGATAATATAACTGAAGATCACCCCCGATACAGCCCCGGAGGCTCCCAAACATCGATAATAGGCATTATTTCCGTTTTTCATCGTTACGATTATGGAACTGAAGATTAGGCTCCCAAAGTAGACGAGAATGAATCTGAAGTGACCGATGATCCCCTCAAGGGGCAGGGCGAAGAAGGAAAACGACATCAGGTTTATCGCTAAATGCATTGGGTCGGCGTGGATCAGACCGTTTGTTATCAGTGTGCAGTAACGGGTCTTGTATCGCACGATGCTCCACGGGTGGAGGATATATCGTTCGTAAAGCACTTTATCCTTGAATGCTCGGAAGCTGGTAATGAAAGTAGCGGTCAGGATGATCAATGCTATTTTCGGGAAACCGTTCTGCGGAATGCCGGCTGGGGGGAAATCCGGTATGCTCCAGTTGGATGCAATGCCCGGTGGTAGAGTTCTCCCTCTTCCGTTTGAAACAATGGTGTTCGGCGCTGAGCGGCCCTGGCTCTCCTGAACCGCCTGGTTTAAGATCCCCGCCGCCTTGTTGAGCAACTGAACCACTTCGTTGTAATGCTGGACGGCATTGTTGTGGAGGTCTGTTCCTCTCTGGACTTGGGTTAAGTCGCCTCTATCCATCCCGTATTGCATCTGAATCCAAGCGTCATCGAACAGCTTTCGAGTCTCCAGGGATTTGGACCTGGCTTCTGCGTAAAGTGCGGATGCCTGGCGAAAACCCTGTACAATGGTTGTCTGGTAATTGGTTGTCGCCATGGAGTAGTTTTGCTCGGCGTTATTGTGGAGTTCCAAACACTTGGTGCTGAAATCAGTGCTGTTGTGGATATCGGCCTGAATGGCCTGGATCTGGCTGTCGGTCAGTTTTGCGGCCCGGCATGGCGATAACCCCAAAAAAACACAGATCAGGGCAGTTGACGCCATCATGCAGTAAAGTACAACTCGATCCCTCAATTCCAGCCCTTTCATCCGCCTGAGCTTCATGATTCATACCTGATTTTATCGGCATTTTTTGACAAAACCGTAAAGGAGTTCAGTAGGCGGGCGCCGGACCACCCCCTCATTGACCAAGGCGCCATTCTCCGTTATTCTTCATCACACAGAAGATAAATTTCTCGATCGAGGGAGAGTGCAATGAGGATTGTCTGCTTGCTGGGAAGTCCACGGGAAAAGGGAAATAGCGCCGCCATCGCAAATCGATTCTGTGATGTCTCCGAAAGGCTGGGTGCAAAAGTGCAGACTTTCATTTTGAACAAGCTCGAATATAGGGGCTGTCAGGGGTGCATGGCGTGCAAGACCAAACTGGATAGATGCGTGCTTGAAGACGATTTGACCGAAGTTCTGGAGGCGGTTCGAGAAACCGATGTTCTCGTGCTGGCGACCCCTGTCTACTACTGGGACGTAACGAGCCAGTTGAAGGCTTTCCTGGACCGGACTTTCTCATATTTCACGCCTGATTTCATGACCAACCCGAATAGGTCCCGCCTCCCATCAGGGAAGAAACTGGTTTTCATCCAGGTGCAGGGAATGCCCGATGAGAGCATGTTTACCGATGTCTTTCCAAAATTTGACTACTTCTTCAAAAGCTATGGGTTTAGTGAGACACATCTCATTCGCGCATGTGGGGTTCGGGAGCAGGGGGAAGTTGAAACACACGAAGATGTGATGAAGCTGGCCGAAACAACGGCTGAGAAAATGTGCAAATAGCTTTGAGCTAATAGAGAAATTCCCTGGGCATTCGAGCCGCTCAGGGAACTCTGTTAATGAGCATATTTCAATGTCTTTCATCGTTTGCCTGCCCGGATAGCATCCCACCATTCCGGAGCCGTTCCGCACAACTTTGCAAATCATAATCCCTCAGGCTTGTCACTCGGGCAAGCGCATTGCCGCATAACCTTGGAACACTATTGTCACCGTTTCGAAATACTGCCGCCACAATTCATGCGTAGACTCGCCACTCTTAACCCCAGGTCCTGTTGACCCGAACCCTGGTCGAGGAGCTTTCCATGTTGCGGTTGACACAAGTCTCGGTAACGTATCCAAACGGATCCATCGGGCTGCAACCCGTGTCAATCACTTTCTTTGCCGGCCAGGTCACTGTTCTGTTGGGACAGTCAGGCGCAGGCAAATCGACCCTGCTCCGCCGCCTGAATTGCCTGAACAGGCTGAGTTCCGGAACGATGGAGGTGGACGGCCTCGGCGAACTGAGCAATCCCAGGATCATCCGGGAGCATCGAAGGCGAACGGCGATGATTTTTCAGCAGCACCAGCTTATCAGCCGGTATAACGCCTTCAAAAATGTTCTTATAGGACGCGTGGCGTTTCATGGCCGGATACGAGGGCTGTTCCCACTGCCAAGAATTGAGCAGAGGCTGGCCCTTGAGTGCCTTGAAAGAGTAGGGTTGGTCGATAAGGCTTTTGAGCGGGTGGACAAGCTCAGTGGCGGCGAGCAGCAACGGGTGGGCATAGCAAGGGCGCTGGCGCAGCAACCCAAAATTATCCTAGCCGACGAACCTGTCGCCAGCCTCGATCCGGGAACTGCGAACACTATCCTCTCTCTTCTGCTCTCAATATGCAGGGAGGACAAAATACCCGTTGTCCTCAGCCTCCACCAGCCTGAACTTGCAAAGATTTATGCGGACAGGATCGTTGCTCTCTCAGAGGGCAGAGTTGTTTTTGACGGCAGCCCGGATATGCTCTGCGGGGATTTACTGTGCGAAATATATCGATGCGGGGCCCTCGCGGCGTAACGTTTCATACAAACCAGGAAATTAGAGGACAAATGATGAAGAAGTGGAGTTTGCTTGCGGCGACCATGGTCCTGGCATCTTTTGCAGGAATTGCTTTTGCCTCGGGAGACCCCGATCCGGCCACCCTCAAGATTGCGCTTTTGCCGGATGAGAACGCTTCCACTATAATCAAGAAAAACGAGGGTCTTAAACTGTATCTGGAAGAACGGCTCGGCAAGAAGATCGAACTCGTGGTCACTACCGATTATTCATCGATGATCGAGGCCATGAGGCACGGGCGGTTGGACCTCGGCTATTTCGGCCCTTTGTCCTATGTGCTGGCCAAGAGTAAGAGCGACATTGAAGCTTTTGCGGGCCTGAGCGAAAAAGGCGATACGACATACAACGCGGTGATTATCGCCAATGCAAATGCGGGGATCGACAAGCTTGAAGACATTGCCGGCAAGGACATGGCATATGGCGACCCTGCCTCGACATCGAGCCATCTTATCCCCAAATCGATGCTTGCGGAAAAAGGCCTTATTCACACCAGGGACTACAATGAACATTTCCTGGGCGCCCACGATGCCGTGGCCCTGACCGTTCAAAATGGAAAGGCCCAGGCCGGCGGTCTTAGCAAGATAATTTTCGAAACACTGGTCGAAAAAGGCAGTATCGATCCGGCAAAGGTGAAAATAATAGCTGTATCCAGGCCTTTTCCTCAATATCCATGGGCCATGCGCTCGGACCTTGATCCCAAGCTCAAAGTGAATATCCAAAAGGCTTTTCTCGAGCTGAAAGACCCTGAGATACTAAGGGGTTTCAAAGGCGCTACAGGTTTTGGCGCCATGACGGACAAAGATTACGACGTCATTCGCGATCTCGCGAAGCTGCTGAATCTCGACTTCTCAAAAATGTAACCAGGGAAAATATGGATATCAGGCTCTGTGACTCAAGAAACGCCGCGGGACGCAAACACACAAAAAAGTGATTTCGACACTCTGATCCGGGGCGCTCAGCGCCAGTGGTGTGCGCATGCTTTGCAGACGGCCCTGATCATACTGGTCATAGCCGTTTGTTGTCATTATGTTGGATTGTTGGACGGCGCGCGTCTCTCGGAGGGGATACCCAGCATAATTCAATTGTTGGTGGAGAGTCTGCCTCCGGATTTTAGAGATGCCGGGGCATGGATACGGCCGATCCTGGATACACTCGCAATGAGCATCGCGGGGACCGCTCTCGCCGTATTTTTTTCCTTGCCCCTTTCGATTCTTGCGGCTCGTCCCACCACGCCGCATCCCGTTGTGCGCGAGGCGTCGAGGTGGGTATTGAACACCCTGCGCTCCATCCCTGAATTGATCATGGGAATCATCTTCGTGGCGGCCGTGGGGTTCGGTCCTCTGCCCGGAGTTCTTGCACTCGGGCTTCACTCTATCGGCATGGTTGGAAAATTCTTTGCAGAAACGATCGAACACGCGGGCCAGGAACCTGTCGAGGCAGTACGGGCCGCGGGAGCGGACAGGGTTCAGGTGATTCTCCACGGCGTGCTCCCCCAGGTTCTTTCGCAGATGATTGACGTCGCCCTTTACCGTTGGGAGTACAACTTCAGGGCTTCCACAGTAATGGGCATGGTAGGCGCCGGGGGTATCGGGTTCCAGCTCGTGGCCTCACTTCGCCTCATGCAATACAGGGAAGTCTCCGCCATTCTTCTTGTAATCCTTTTGTTGGTCAGCCTTGTCGACACCCTCGGGTCCAGACTCAGAAAACGGTTCCAATAAAAGGTGGGAGAAAGTATGAAACCGCGCGTGGTTATAACCCATTGGGTGCACGATGAGGTGTTCGAACTCCTCAGCGGCGCTTGTGAAGTCCTGCAGAACCGCACACGCCTCACGCTGCCCAGGCAGGCCGTTCTAGAGATGTCCAAAGAAGCGCATGCGATTATGGTATTCATGCCGGACAGCATAGATGAGGAGTTCCTGACTGCTTGTCCGCACCTCAAGATAGTCGCCGCCGCCCTTAAGGGATTCGACAACTTCGACGTTCAAGCGTGCACCCGGCGTGGCGTTTGGTTTAGCATTGTCCCCGACCTCCTCACGGTCCCCACAGCGGAACTGGCGCTAGGCTTACTTTTGGGCCTCACGAGACGAATGCTGGAAGGCGACCGGTTAATCCGGACCGGAGAGTTTGCGGGTTGGAGGCCGCACCTTTACGGAACGGGCATCAGCGGCGGGACCTGCAGGATTATCGGACTTGGGGCCGTGGGAAGAGCGCTGGCCAGGCGCATGAAGGGTTTTGACGTAAATGTTTTGTATCATGATGTTTTGCCGCTTTCCGCCTCCGATGAAGCGGAGCTTGGCGTAAAAAGAGCCTCGTTCGAAGATCTCCTTCGAAACAGCGATTTTGTATTTCCCCTGACGCCATTGCGGCCGGCGACCTTACACCTTATCGATCGAAAGACTCTCTTACTCATGAAGAAGGGAGCATTCCTCATAAATGTCTGCCGCGGCTCGGTGGTCAATGAGAAAGATGTTGCTGAGGCGCTGGAGAGTGAGCAAATTGCCGGCTACGCGGCCGATGTTTTCGAGATGGAAGACTGGGCAAGAACGGATCGACCCTCCAGCATATCCTCCGGTCTCACACAGAAGGCAGAGAAGACTTTTTTCACTCCGCACATCGGCTCTGCCGTCGATTCCGTTCGTCGCGAGATCGCCATGGAGGCGGCAAGAAATATCCTTCAGGCCCTAAATGGAGAAGTTCCCCAGGGCGCAGTTAACAGGCCGGCTTCGTAGCAACGCCCCTCAGCTCGGAGATATGTTCACAGCGATCCAACGCGGACCGGCAATAGGATAAAGATAACGGATCATACTTCTATTCCGGAAGAGCGACTAAGCTTTACTGCATCCTCAGGCGGCAGGCCCGGCGGTCAGGACGTCAACAAGCGGAATGTGTCAACGACTTTGAGA
>PLSV01000227.1 GCA_003165235.1 Syntrophobacteraceae bacterium | reverse complement strand
GGTCTGGCAAAATACACGATGAGCTTTGGAGAGGCCGTGGAAGACGCCCGGTTCCTCCCTCATCTACCAGTCGGGAGGCGGTCCCCACGGGATTCAGGGTCTGCTCAGACACGTGGAGAATTCCGTGGAGCTCTGGTGGGAGGACATGGAGGTTTGGAAAAAATGGCCTCTGGGCTGGTATGACATGGCTCAGGAAGGCGTGAATAGAGAAATGGCCAATCGCCCACCCGAAAAGGGCCGCACCCAATGAAGAGATTGCCAAGTGGCGGGATGACGGTCTCATCGAGATACTGAAGTTTTTGAAAAAGATCTGAATAGGACCAGTTTATTGTAAGGTTCCTGTTCAAGGAATAACAGTGGACGCATAGACCATTCACGGACGTACAGTTTGAAGGGAGGATTTATGAAAAAACCATTTGAGAATGTAGCAGTGGTAGGTACTGGCGTTTTGGGCGCGCAGATCGCCATGGTGGCGGCATATGCCGGCTACAAAGTCAGCGCATACGATATCAGGGAAGGCGCCTTCGACGACACATACGACAAACTGCTTGCGGATTTGAAGGCAAAGGTTGTGAATCCCTTCATCCCCTGGGACGATTGGGCAAAATGCAGGAGTCGAATCACCTTTACAACCAGAATTGCCGATGCGCTCAAGGACGCCGATCTGGTAGTCGAAGCTATAACCGAGGACGTGGAAGCAAAGCGCAGGCTATTCAAACTCATGAATGAAAACGCCCCTGCCAGGGCGATATTCGCCACAAACAGCTCTTCACTTCCCGTTTCAAGAATGGAAGAGAGCAGCGGCAGGCCGGAGCGGTGCGTCAACACCCACTTCTACATTCTGCTCCAGGGACAGAACATGGCCGATCTAATGGCCGGAACAAGAACCCTTCCCGAAGTCATGCAGAAAGTTGAGGAGTGGATTCGTTCTCTGGGTCTGGTGCCGTTGAGGGTCAAGAAGGAAATGCTGGGTTTCTGTTTCAACAGCGTCTGGCGGGCAATAAAGAAACAAACCCTCTTTATGTGGGCGAATGAGGTCGCCGATTTCAAGGACATTGACCGGGCATGGCGCATCTTCACAGGCATGAAGGTCGGGCCTTTTGGAATCATGGATTCAGTTGGTCTGGACACGGTCCATAATATCGAAATGGTTTATTATAACGATTCGAAAGATCCAAAAGACAGGCCGCCCGATGCCCTCGAGGAAAAAATAAAGAAAGGCGAACTGGGTGTTAAGAGCGGGAAAGGATTTTATACGTATCCGAATCCGGAGTTTCTCCAGCCGGACTTTTTAGATCCGAAAAAATAAAACCATCACAAGGCGAAAGCATATGAAAGAAAAAGCTATCATCACAGCGGCCTTAACGGGTAGCATTCACACCCCAACGATGTCCGATCATCTTCCCATCACACCTGGGCAGATTGCCGATGAGGCCGTGAGAGCCTGTGAAGCGGGGGCGTCTGTGTGCCATGTCCACGTCCGGAATCCAAAGACTGGGATGCCGGTCCCCGATGTAAACCTCATGAAGGAAATCATCACGAGCATCAAGAGCCGCTGCGACATGGTCATCTGCATCACAACCGGCGGGGGCCTCGGAATGACCACAGAGCAGCGCGTCGCACCGGTGACCCTTTACAAGCCCGAACTTGCATCGTTTAACGCCGGCTCCATAAACTTCGCCCTTTTTCCAGCGATTCAGAGATACAAGGAGTGGAAGTTCGAATGGGAAAAACAGTATCTGGGCATGACGGAGGATTTCATCTTCGCCAATACATTCAAGTCCATGAAGGAATACTGTGCTAAGTTCAGTGAGACGGGCACAAAGCCTGAGTTCGAGGTTTACGACGCCGGGATGGTGAACAACGTGGCCTTCTTGATCCAGGCGGGATACGTCAAAAAACCCGTTTATATTCAGTTCGTCATGGGGGTCCTTGGAGGCATCACGCCGAGTCCGGAGAATCTGCTGTTTCTTGCAGATTACGCGAACAAGATGATCGGGGATTTCGAGTTTTCCGTCTGCGTTGCGGGACGCGCCCAGTTCCCCATTTGCACTCAGTCCCTGCTTATAGGCGGCAATGTCCGTGTAGGCCTCGAGGATAACCTTTATCTCGAGAAAGGCAGGATGGCGAAAAGCAATGCGGAGCAGGTCGCCAAGATCGTGCGCATCGCCAAAGAACTGGGCATCGACCCGGCTACTCCCGATGAAGCCAGAAAAATCCTGGGTCTCAAAGGGATCGATAAGGTAAATTTCTAAACCTAAAGGAGAAGGGAGGAAATGCGTTTCAATAACAAAATTGCTCTGGTGACATGTGCGGGAAGTGGAATCAGCTAATGTGCCGCCCAATCTCTCTCCAGGGAAGGGACTACCGTTATTGTTAACGATTAAAACGCGGACTCGGCGGCGCGTACAACTGACGAGATTAGATCGACTCACCAACACAAAGGAGCATTCATCATGAAAGAGATTAGATTCTAAATCCACGGGACCTTAATGTAATGATGCGCGAAGTCATTAGGTTCGCGCTAGTCCGGCAGAGCGTTTCACCAGCTTTGCCATTCACTTCATTCCCAGCAACGGAGGCATTCTGATGAGACTTTCAAATATTCTCGACCTAATCGGGTTACCTGAAGGTTCTCTCCTCCGTACGCAACAAAATTGATGATTGACCACTGATGTGGCGGGGAAGGTGCGGATTTGAACCGCTTGTTCGGCAGGCGGGGGTTAATTCGTGAGTGGGTCAAAACTATTCGACGAAAGGAAGAGTCAAATGAGAAAACATCAGTCTAATTTAGCTATTACAATGACGGTGGTGTTCATGTTTATGGCTGTGGTTGGCGGTGTAATTACTGCACTGGCGGCTCCCGCACTGGCGCCTAATGACAATACGAAAACCCCCAGTCCAATTCCGGAGAATGAGAAGAATCTTCCCACTGTCGTTGCCGAGCCGTATTTTAAAGTGTCCGATAAGGGCCTCCAATTGGAAGGCCCAGTGTTTGACCGCAATGGAAATCTTTTTTTTGTTGATGTTTGGAGCGGCAGTGTATTTAAACTTACACCGGATAAAAAGTTATCAACTGTCCTCGGCCCGAACAAGCTTGGGTCAGCCGGGCTTGCTTTTCATAAAGACGGTCGGATTTTCATTGCTTGTTTAGGTGATTTCAAAGTAGGCAGTGTAGTGGCGATCAAACCTGATGGGTCCGGGATGGAGACCATTATTCCGACGAGCGCAGGTTATCTGGTGGATGATCTGGTGTTTGACGACAAAGGCGGCTTTTACTTTACTGACTTCCATGGCAGTGCAACTAATCCCACAGGCGGAGTTTATTATGTTGCGCCGCCAGATTATAAAAAAATTACTCCTATTTTGCCTAATATGGCTATTGCCAACGGTGTTGCGCTGAGTCCCGATGGAAAAACCCTCTGGACAGACGAAACGGCCGGGAACAGGCTGTTCAGGGTGTCGCTGACTGACGCAACTACTATTGCTCCGTTTGGCACCTCAATACCCTATCGTTTCACCGGCTGTCTCGGTCCGGACTCGATGCGCGTCGACAGCGAGGGCAACGTTTATGTGGCGATTTACGACCAGGGCAGATATCTGGTATTCAATAAAGACGGTAATCCAATAGGCCAGATTTTGCTTCCCGGCAGAGATAAAGGGCACAATATGCGTTCAACCAATATGGCTATCAAGCCGGGCGCCAACGACATGTATGTTGTAACCAATGACGGGGATGGTGGTGAAGGTGCGCAGATATTTACCTGCAAGGCTTTTGGGAAAGGACTCCATTATTTCGGCCTTAAGTAAGATTAAAGGGCTGGGAGTACTGCCCATCGTCAACTATACCGCTCCCGGTATTCCGCCTTTCATAACCCTTGATGAAGCACTGGACTTGGGCGAGGTAATAATACGTGAAGTGAATGACGAAGGAGGTGTTGGGCTATTATCAATCGAGAATCGCTCAAACAAGAATTTGTTGATCCTCGATGGTGAAATCCTTGTTGGAGGCAAGCAGGGCAGAATCGTGAATAGCTAGATAATCTTGCCGGCGCTCCATTGGATTCGTGCAGTCAATACTTCTTGCGTACAAAGATTTCGATGGGCATATACTTCACGAGAGTTTTCATCTGGCAGGCCGATTTTCAGAGCTTCGAGCAGGGCTGTTCACAAACAAGGAGTTGCAGAAAGCCTTCTACGTGAAGGAGTTCCGGTTTCCAGACAGGGCCAAGTATGGGAACAAGTACAAAGATCCCCGGACGAGCATGGAGTTTCGTCCAGAACGGCCAGTTATCAGGATGCGCGGGAGCATGTCACGAATAGACATGATATCGAAAATAGTGACAGCCTTTCCACCGGGCGCAGTCGTTACAACGCCTCGATCCGAGGTGGATTACATCGTCACAGAATACGGCGCCGCCCACCTGAGGGGCAAGACGGTACCGGCAAGAGTCAGGGAAACGATCAACATTGCCCATCCCGACTTCAGAGAACAACTGCGGAAAGATGCAAAAGAGAAAAAATTTTTGATTGATTGATTAAAGGACGTGTCCGGTCTACATGTCATCCCCTGCTTACGGGGCGCCTTTTTTGTCCCTTCTACGCAGGGGATGACATAACCCTCACCCTGACCTTTTCCTTCTATGGACTCAGGATTCACATCTCATACGAAATTGCGTTCAAGTGAGCACCAAAAAAATCTGAAAAGCTCTCCATGCCCGGACCNNGCGCCGAGCGCTTGGTCGCGCGCAGACGCGCGCGGCCAAATCTTGCGGGGGCTGGGGGGGCCAGGGGAAGTCACTTCCCCGTTCTTTTCGGTTGCCTCAACTTGAGCGAAACTTAGTATCAGACACGATCTTCTCAGCGGTTTCTTCAGACTGGCGGCCTTATCGCTTTCTGAAAACACGACTGCTTTAATGCTGTCAGATTATTGTGCAAAGGTCGCACAAGGATTATCCGGATTCGCACATGGGTAGATTCCTTGCTTCTTATTCCTCCACGTAGGATAATTGAACGAACCCTGCGGGCGGTCTCATGATATTGCCGCTGACCGCAGTCCTGAAATCGAGACACTTTATCCCTTCCGGAGGAGGATAATCTTGGATATCCCAAATCTCGGAACAGATCGAAAAAGAGACCTCTTTGAGGTCATCGTCTTCCTTTTTTTTATTGTGCCTTCGATGATAATCTCCTTTTTTGCTTCAGAAGGCGGAAACCCACACTTTCCGATTTTGTCATGCTCACTCATTTTCAATGACCTTGCCTATATAGGCCTGATCGCCTTTTTTCTTTGGCGAAATGGCGAACCCTTCACAAACATTGGGTGGAAATTCGATGGAATGAAAAAAGAAGCCGCCCTGGGCGTCGGGTTATTCCTGCCCCTGATGGTTTTCGTGTGGTTCATCGAAAAAGGTTTTCAACACCTTGGATTGTCGTCCCATATGAACCGTCTGCCTAAATTTCTGGCCTTCAACGGTCCTGAGGAAATCTTGCTGGTCTGCGTCCTGATAATAGTAGTTGCGATAGCAGAGGAGACGATTTTTCGGGGCTACCTTATACTACGCTTTAGCCGCCTCACAGGCAGCCTCTCAGCTTCAGTCATAATCTCATCGGTTTTATTTTCCCTGGGGCATGGCTATGAGGGACTCGCTACTATGGCAACCATCTGCATCTCAAGCATGATTGTGGCCCTGATTTATGTCTGGAGAAAAAGTTTGGTCGCGCCCGCAGTGATCCATCTACTCATCGATTTATACCCGCTCGTTTTGATGCCCCTGGCCGGAGTCCATGGATAAGAGCCAATATAAACCCGTCGGCGCCTGTAACTTGAACCGGAAGATTGAATTGAGAACGGTCGCTCGCATCATCAGGGATGTGAATGAGCCTGCCGATCCTTGTCCTGACCCGTTTCTTAGCTCCAGCATTTGCAACAGACAACTGTCTCCATTTGGACATGCATGAGAATTTGGAGAAATAGACGGCTGCAAACGTCTCAACCCAAGCAAGTTGCAGCGGAAGACCCAATCTGACCAGTTCCTATGATCCAGTCGCGTCGAGTTTTGAAGCGCCAAATTGCCCGATTCCAGGAGAGATGCCTAACTTCGCCAGAACCTTAATTCAAATAACTATCCGAATTTGTGGAATAATCTAGGACTTCATCGGCGTTTTCAACGTTGGCTTTATTAAGAAGCCCTTGCACTTTGAGAGCAGCGGAGCGAAGCTTGGCAAATGAGTCTCTGAACTCGTAAAGTTTTGTCTCAATCATGAAAGCAAGCACCACCATTCGGTTTTCGAATCCCACCGTTTTTTCCAGGATTCGATCAATCTCGTCCTGAAAAGACTGGAGATGAGGCTGCTCTTTTAGAAATTGCTCTCTGGCTTTGAGGGCTTCCTCCAATGTCTTCTGAGAGGACATCTTATGCGGTGCGGGTTCGGCCATTTTCATTCTCCATGTACAGTTTGAGGATGTCTGAGACTCGCAGTTTTTCAGTTTCGTGTAAAGAGGGATTGTGGTGGGCAGGAATTGGGTATTTCATCTACCTAATCTTTAGACTTTAATTTTGTTTCCGAGTTCTTGGGAAGAAATCGTTTATGACATTTGAGGTGGTAATGTGCGCAATTTGGACAACCGCATGCTGCTCTTCAGAGTTGCAAAAATCTCAAGTGAAGGTGGCATTACCAAATCACAGGCTGAAAAATCGTTGGACGGATTCGTTTTGGCAGTTTCCGACGCTCTGTCAGGCTGTGACAAGATTACGCTGGTAGGTTTCGGGACTTTCAGCGTCGTGGTAAGTTTCAACGTGAAGGCCACAATCCCCGGACCGGCGAAAAGATCAAAATTCCGGCGTCAAAAGTTGTCAAGTTCAAAGCAGGCAGGACTCTCAGCGAAAAAGTCAAATAGCAGGATTTAATCCCCTCTCATTCAATAAGTTGATAAATACTTAGAGCGTTAGCGCTTCGATCATCTCCCTGGCCGTCTCCCCTTCCCCATTCTCTTATTCTTCCTGCCCCCTTGCTCCCTGCGGATTGCGACGACTTTGCTCCTTTTTCTTTGTGCTTCATTCCCTGCGTTTTCGGCTTCCAATTCGCCCCCTCCCCTTTCTTCCGTCCTGATCTGAAAATCTCGCCGATCAGAATTTAATCAGTTTTCAAGAGTTCTTGCTGCTTCCGATCTTGAGGCTGGTTACATTATTATTTGAACCGAGCCGGGAAGAGGTTTCGCGGTTTAGAGTATGAGCATGGCGATATGGGCTGACAACCCTCTGCAAAACCTTCTCGTGCGGTATAATTAAATAAGGAGGGTTTCAACGTGATGGAAGAAAGTTCGACTCTGGCACAGCGGGTGGCGATCTGCTTCGCGGCGGGGGTTATAGGCGGACTGGCCGTGATCCTTTTCGCCCGCGTCCTGTTTGAGTTGGGGCTCAGCGCGATATTCGGGGTGAAGGCCCCGATATCCTTGAACCCACCGGATATATACAGACCACTCTTCTGGGGCGGGCTGTGGGGCATCCCGTTCGGGCTTTTTATAAAGACCGCCTGGAAGCGGCGGCACCTCTTTGGTCTTCTATACTTCCTCGCACCCGTGCTGGCGCTGTACATAATCTTCCTGCCGATGAGCGGCGCGGGGTATTTCGGGCTTCAGAAGGGCGGGCCGATGTTCGCACTCTACCTGCTGCTGGTGAATCTGCCGTACGGGATAGTCACCGCTTTGGCAGCAATGGCGATAATAGGGAAGAAGCCGTGATTATGAACACGATCCAACCGACGTACTGGAGGGTCCTGAGACGAGCACCTACCTGATCAACCACCTGCGCATACCCGGTGACGTCCCGAACGAGGAGGGGCTGTAGAACCAACAATGCGATCTCTGACATCATCCTGTGCGATAGCGTCAGCCCTGACTTCACCGTGGCCGGCTACGCGCAGCAGATCCGCGCCGCGATCGCGGCGGCTTCCGGCGCCGAGGCTGAGGCAGAGGCTGCTCTCGGTCGAGGAGGCTGGAACGGCGGCCGCCATAAATCGACACCAAGCACGCTCCTCTGTTCGGAATCGGGACTACTCCCATTTTTTATATCTACTCCATCCCAAAGCAAGTTCTTGTCATTCAGCGTTATCAGAACGTTCGATCACTGCGATTTGACTTTCATGCTAATTTCCTTTGCAAAATTCCATATATCTTCCCCATATTGAAACCGGAATCGAGTGAAGTGAAAGGGGTCAGCCCTTGAAAAGGGAAATCAGAAGAGAAGTGGAAGGGGGATATAATTTTCTAATTTCAAGGGCTGACCCCTCAATTCACCCAAAGTGCGCACGTTCAGCATATTAATCAAATATACCTGATTTATTAATCACTTGTCGCCAAGACCGCAGTGATTACCGTTTCTTTATAGGCTGCTGTGAAAATGGCAAAGCAGCCGGGAATACAGCTTGATGAAGAACAGGATGGGAGAAACTAATATGTCAATGTCTACTATGCGTGTTATGCAAGTCACTGCACCGGGTGGCCCCTTTGAACTCGTTGAACGCGAAATCCCGGCGCCCGGCGCCGGGTTCGTGCGCATTAAAGTTCAAACTTGCGGCATCTGCCACAGCGACTCCCTGACAAAGGAGGGAATCTGGCCCGGCATCGTGTACCCGCGTGTCCCCGGACATGAAATTGCCGGAATCATTGATGCGGTCGGCGCCGGCGTGGTCGGATGGACGCCCGGCCAACGGGCCGGAGTCGGCTGGCATGGCGGACACTGCGGGTATTGCGATTCCTGCCGTCGCGGTGACTTCGTCACCTGCCAAATCGCGCTTCAAATACCCGGCATCACGTACGACGGCGGCTATGCCGAATTCATGATCGCTCCCGCCTCAGCCCTGGCGCTGATCCCGGCAGGGCTTTCAGCCGTAGACGCAGCCCCGTTGATGTGCGCAGGCATAACCACCTTCAACTCCCTTCGGAACAGCGGAGCCAGGCCCGGCGATACGGTCGCCGTGCTTGGCGTGGGCGGGCTCGGACATTTAGCCGTTCAGTTCGCAGCGAAGATGGGTTTTAAAACCGTCGCCATCGCTCGAGGCCGTGACAAGGAATCATTGGCCAGGAAGCTGGGCGCATTGTATTACATTGATAGTCAGGCGCAGGACGTTGCGGCGGAATTAGGCAAATTGGGCGGCGCCAGGGTCATCGTCGCAACAGTGACGAGCGGCAAAGCAATGGGTGCGGCCCTGGGCGGTCTCGGCGTCAACGGGAAGTTAATCGTGATTGGCGTTGCTGACGACCCGCTCGAAGTGAATGGAACTCTGCTCATCATGGGACGCCGGTCGATCGTTGGATGGCCCGCCGGCACGTCCATCGATTCACAGGATACGCTCTCCTTCAGCATGCTCACCGGAGTGCGGCCCATGACAGAAGTCTTCCCGCTGGAGCGTGCGTCCGAGGCCTACGAACACATGATGAGCGGCAAGGCGCGGTTTCGAGTAGTTCTCACAACAGAGTGAAGAGATCTTAGACCTTGTGCCCCCTACTATCCCTCATGGAGCAAGACCATGCAAGGAGGAGAGGGAATTTCGCGCAACATTTGAGTAATAGTGAGTTGTTACAAGATTGCCGGCAATATCGCGCTGGGCCGCGACGCGGCCGGGGTTCGCTATCGATCCGACAGCATCAAGGGAGTTTTCGTCGGCGAGGAACAGACTCTTTTGTCAGAAGCATGGATTCTGTCGACTGTGAAAATTTATTTTTTTCATCAATGCTTTCCTATATAGTTAATAATTGTTCGATATTATTAGATAAAATTACTAATCGCCTTTTCCTGTCCCGCCTATTTTGCATATCTGTGCGGTATTGGCAGTTGACAAGGGTCAAGGTCGAATTTAAGTTCAGGCTAACAAAGTTTTGCAAGGCGTACTCAGTAAATTGAGGAAATTAAAAGAATGGTTATCTGGACTTCAAGGAGATTAAAATGAATAAAAAACTGATTCTCGGATTTGCTTTGGCGGTGGTGCTCGTAAGTGGTTCTCTGTTCAGCGCACAGGCAGAGTGTAACTTTTGTCTGCCCCACTTCAGCTTACCCACATGCTTCTCTTGTGCTGCAGACAGGGAGCAGGTAAGAGACAGAGATTGCGCTGGCAATTTGATCACTCCGTATGATTTGGGCGGCGTAGGTGGTGCGGGATGAGAAAAGGTCCTCGCTATGTCGGCGTAGATAAGCGTCTTTGACGATTTTGTTCGAAACCCCGTAACCGGGGCTACAGAAGGCGCCAAGGCGCCGGACCCCACGCGACGGTAACAACGTCCTTTCAAGCAAGAAGAGCTGCCCCCCTGGGTGAATGTACCCCAGGGGGCGACTCCATTTATGACGGGTTTTTCAGGTTGAGGATTTTAAGTGTAACTGCCCGTTTATCTGTTGCTTCGATACTCATCGGTACGCGGCCCTCCGCACCCTGTGCTTCGAAAAGTTTATCTCCGGCATTTTCTGACTTTAGACAACGGCATTATTATTAAATTTCCCTTGGGCCGAGAAGCCGGTTTGAAGCCATCGGCACCTTTTGTTGGCGCCAGCAGACAGAATACAGAACAGGGAAGTGTCCATCGTATTATCCGGGACCAAAATAATCCTGCCAAACCTTGTCCTGACATCCTCTGGTTACTTCTCCGCCCGAGTGTCCGCGACTGTAACTTCCACCTCAACAGGAACTTTACCAAGATAATCTATGCCGGCCTGAATCGTGGTTGCATGGGATTGATTCCCTGTTCAAACTGCATAAACCGGGGCGCCACAAAGAGGAAGGGGCCCGATGCAACGCGGGCGGATCATTTTCATTGCGGTTTAAGCTCCCGGAGTGCTATTAGGCCTATATCCACTCATGGCTCCCAACGCGCTCTGCACTCGAATCTCCAGATGGAGCTTGCCTTTATGAATGGATCACTGTCGAAAGATTAGGAGGGTGAGTGTGCGATACGCAGTCCTTTTCAGGTATGTGTTATCCCGGCGCCGGGGCCTCTTTTGGCGGGGATATCTTTCCGTCCCGATCTTATTTGCTCTAACGCTTGCCGCTTCCGGCTGTGAAAAACACGAAACAACTCACCCTGCGGGGGGAAAATATCCGGTGGAGGTCACCGTTGTCAGCGTTGCGCCAAGGGACGTGCCGGTCTCTTTCGAGTATGTCGCTCAGGTGCAGAGTTCCCGGCAGGTGAACATCCAGGCGCGGGTGAACGGGTTTCTCGACAGGCGCGTCTACACGGAGGGCGCGAAGGTAAAGTCGGGGGAAACGCTCTTCCTGATGGACCAGAAACCGTTTCAGGCGCAGCTCGACCAATCCAAGGCGGCACTTGCAATGCAGGAAGCAGCCCTGGAGGTTGCACGCAAGAACCTGGCTCGAGTCAAGCCACTCGCCGCAGCCACCGCGCTCTCGCAAAAAGAGCTGGACGATGCGACCGGCCAGTTCCAGTCTGCTTCCGCCGCTGTAGCCCAGGCTAAGGCATCGGTTCTGGAGGCGTCGCTCAACCTCGCCTACACAATTATCAAATCGCCCGTAGACGGCATTACCAGTTATGCACAGCAGGCGGAGGGGACCTATCTCAATCCGGCAAACAGTCTGCTCACCACCGTTGCTGTCACCACGCCCATCTATGTCAACTTCAGCATTTCGGAGAATGACAGGCTGAAGCTTCACGATCAGGTCGCCAAGGGGCTGATCCGCGCGCCCAAGGACCAAAACTACAGCGCCGAGATTGTTATGGCCGATGGCAAGATCTTCCCGCACACCGGGCTGGTGACTTTCGCCAACCCGATGTTCAACCCTCAGACAGGAACGTTTCTGGTCCGAGTTACTGTCGAAAATCCTGATAACTGGTTGCACCCGAACGAGTATGTGCGCGTCCGCATAAAGGGCGCCGTTCGGCCGAATGCGGTCCTTATACCGCAACGCGCGGTCCAGCAGGGGCCCAAGGGCCATTTCACATGGGTAGTCGACAAAGAAAACAAAGTCGAGCCGCGCCCTGTATCGTTGGGTGACGCATTCGACCATGACTGGTTTATTTACGAGGGATTACGCGCAGGAGATCATGTGGTGGTCGACGGCGTCCTCACGCTCAGTCCAGGGGCTTTGGTAAAACCCGGACCATTGGCGGAGAAGGCCGAGGAGGCAGGGACCGGCGCTGCCCAGACCGATTCGGCAAAGAGCGGCAAATAAGCACAGGAGGCGCCAACCCATGTTCTCCAAGTTCTTCATAGAACGGCCTATCTTCGCAACGGTCGCTTCGCTCATCATCGTGATCGCCGGCCTGGTTGCAATGAAAGCCCTGCCGGTGGCGCAGTATCCGACGATCACGCCGGTCCAGGTCCAGGTGACGACAACTTACCCCGGCGCCGATTCGAAGACGGTCGGCGACTCGGTTGCGGCGCCTATCGAGGCCCAGGTCAACGGCGTCGACAACATGCTCTACATGACCTCGACGAGTTCCAGCACAGGTCAGATGACCCTGACGGTCTACTTCACCCTCGATACGAACCCCGATATAGCCCAGGTGCAGGTTCAGAACCGGGTGAATCTCGCTATGCCCCAGCTCCCCGAAGCGGTGGCCCAGTACGGCGTCTCGGTGCAGAAAAAGTCGTCCAGCACCCTGATGATCATCACCGTCTACAACAAGGACGGCCGCTACAGCCCGGAGTACGTGACCAACTATACTAACGTGTACATCCTGGATGCGATCAAGCGCGTGAATGGGGCGGGTCAGGCGCAGATTTTCGGTGTGCCGGACCAGGCGATGCGCATCTGGATGAACCCGGACCGGATGGCCTCTCTCGGAATCACGACAACAGACATCCAAAACGCGGTCTCGAAGCAGAACGCTCTGTGGGGAGCCGGCCAAGTGGGGCAACAGCCGAGTAGTGACCAGGCGCAATTGACATATCCGGTCGTGACGCAAGCCCCGTATGTCAAAGCCTCGCAGTACGAAGACATAATCCTCCGGGCGAGCCAGGACGGCAGCGCTATCATCCGCGTAAAGGACGTTGCGAGGGCCGAAGTCGGCCGCAGGCAGTACATCGACGACAACAGGTTCAACGGGGCGCCGGCAACCCCGATTATTGTCTACCAGCAGCCCGGCGCAAATGGACTCGAGGTTTCCAAGGGTGTCCGGAAGACCATGGAGGATATGAAGCGCTCGATGCCCGACGGCATCGAGTACGTGATTGCCCTGGACACCACCGATTTCGTGAGGCTGTCCATCGAGGAGGTATTCCACACACTACTCGAAGCGATAGTGCTGGTTGTTCTGGTTGTCTACCTCTTTCTCCAGAGCTTTCGCTCAACGATCATCTGCACCATCGCAATTTTCGTCTCGCTGATCGGCGCTTTCGCCGGCATGCTCGCCCTGGGGTTCTCGATCAACCTGCTGACGCTATTCGGCATTGTGCTCGCCATCGGCATGGTGGTGGACGACGCCATCGTAGTGGTGGAAAACGTGGAGCGGAACATGGCCAAATCTGGGGTATCTCCCAGGGAGGCCACCGTGAAGGCCATGGAGGAGATCGGCGCCTCGCTCATCGCGGTGGTGCTGGTCATGGCCTCTGTCTTTATCCCGGCCGCATTTCTTCCCGGCACCACGGGCCAGCTCTACAAACAGTTCGCCATTACCATAGTAGTCTCCGTGGGTCTGTCCGGCTTTGTAGCATTGACGCTGACGCCGGCCATGTGTGGGGTCATGCTGAAGCACTCCCCGCCCCCCCGGAAAGGCCCCTTCGCCTGGTTCAATCGCCTGTTTGACCGCTTCACTCTCGCTTTCGGGGATGCAGTGGTGCTCATGATCAAACGAATGACCGCGGCATTCGTGATCCTGGCCATCCTGATCTGGGGGCTTGTCCACCTTTTCCGGACGATCCCGGCAAGTTTTGTGCCCAACGAGGATCAGGGTTACGTGATGGCGCAGATCATCATGCCCGACGCCGCCAGTCTGAACCGCACTTCGCAGACTTCGAGCCAGGTGGACGAGTTGTTCGCCAGGGACCCGGCGGTGAACAACCGGACGGTCGTCAACGGCTTCAGTCTGATCGACGGCCAGTACAAGTCCAATGTGGCGACCTTATTCGTGACGCTCAAAGACTTCAAAGAGCGTTACTCCTCGAGCGAGCGAGCCCGCAAGGAGAACTCCAAGGCCGTACTGATGGGTGTCGCCGTGGCAGCCCGGGAAATCAAGACAGGGCTGACTATCCCGATAGAGCCTCCAGCAATCCCCGGGATCGGCGCCACGGGCGGCTTCGAATTCTGGGTCCAGGACAAGGGGGCTGGAGACCCGGCGCGGCTCTATGAGATCACTCAGCAATTTCTCGCCAAGGCCCGCACACGACCTGAGCTTTCCGGCCTGAACTCAACCTTCCGCGCTTCTTCGCAGCAGTTGCGGGCCGAAGTCGACCGCTCCAAGGCGGTGCTGCTCGGGGCGCCGGTGGAGGATGTGTACGGCGCCCTGCAGGCCCAGTTCGGCTCGATCCAGGTCAGCCAATTCAACCAGTACAGCCGCATCTGGAACGTCATCCTACAGTCCGACGCCCCATATCGCCAGACCCCTGCCGATATTACGCGGTTGTACACCAGGTCGAATAACGGCAAGATGGTCCCACTCTCCGCGGTGGTAACCACCAATTTTACTACCGATCCCGACCTTGTGCCGCATTTCAACGGCTTTCCGGCCGCCCAGATCACCGGCGGCGCCGCGCCGGGATTCAGCTCGGGCGCTGCGATCAAAGTGATGGAAGAGGTCGCGGGCGAAGTGCTCCCGAGCGGCTATGGCTATGCGTGGTCAGGTATGGCTTTCGAGGAGAAGAAATCGGGGGGAACCTCCGCAAACGCCTTCCTGTTCGGACTCGTTATTGTATTCCTCGTCCTGTCCGCCCAGTTCGAGTCCTGGACCCTGCCCGGCTCCGTCATGACTGCGGTGCCGTTCGGCATCCTCGGCGCCCTCGCCTTTAACGCAATTCGCGGTCTGGAAAACGATGTCTACTTTCAAATCGGCCTCCTCGTGTTGATCGGCCTTGGGGCCAAGAACGCAGTCCTGAGGGTCACATTCGCGGTCGATCTGCGCAAGCAGGGATTGTCGATCATGGATGCTACAATCAAGGCCGGCGAGGAGCGGCTGCGTCCTATCATCATGACATCGCTGGCGTTCATATTCGGCGTGCTGCCGCTGGCTATCGCCACAGGCGCGGGCGCCAACGCCCGCCACTCAATCGGGACAGGCATCATGGGCGGCATGATCGGCGAGGCCACCCTGGCCATGCTCTATGTGCCGCTCTTTTTCTACCTTTTTGACAGGTTGAGTGAGCGCTCCGAGGCAAAGAAGAAGCCGGGAGAAGCCTGCGCAGGCCCACCAGCAGATGCAACCCATAAGCATGGGGAGGGAGACTGATATGCGCGGGCTCGCTGTCTTTGCAATCTCCGTTTTATTGACAGGCTGCATGGTCGGTCCCAACTATCGCCGCCCCGCTGTGGATACGCCGCAGTCCTTCCAGTATGAAGAAAAGGACGCACACGATACTGTGAACATTGATTGGTGGAGGCAGTTCGAGGACCCTGCGCTCGACTCTTTGATCGCCCAGGCGCTGGCAAACAACCGGAGCGTCAAGATCGCGGCCGCCAACATCGAACAGGCAGCAGGCCTGCTCACTCAGACCCGCGCGCCTCTGTTTCCACAGGTCAGCTACAGCGGGAGCGCCACACGCGAACTACTGAGCAATCTCACAGCCACCCCTGTGCCCTCCACAGTCCCGAATCCCCAGTCTTCCTTTCAGTTGCTCGCGGGCGCAAATTGGGAGATCGACCTGTGGGGCCGCATCCGGCGTCTAACCGAAGCCGCTAAGGCGAACCTGTTCGCCACGGTGGAAGCCCGCCGCGGCGTTATCCTGTCCCTGGTTGCATCAGTGGCCGCCAGCTATATCCAACTCCGCACCTTCGACGATCAGCTCGAGATCGCCAACCGCACTCTTGCCACCTACGGGGAAACGGTCAAGCAGTTCGAGCTGAAGTTCAAGTACGGTCAGATCTCCGCGATGAACGTCGAGCAGGCGCGGTCCCAGTACGAAACTGCGGCGGCGGCAATCCCGCCCATCAAATCGCAGGTCGTTCAGACCGAAAATGGCATGTGCATCCTGCTCGGCCGCAACCCCGGCGAGATCGAGCGCGGTAAACCGCTCTCCCAGCTAGTGTTCCCCGCAATTCCATCGGGCCTGCCGTCACAGTTGCTCGAACGAAGGCCCGACCTCGCTCAGGCGGAGCAGAATTTGATCGCCGCAAACGCCCAGATCGGCGCGGCGAAGGCGCTTTATTTCCCCGCAATCTCACTTACCGGGACCTTCGGCGTCGCCAGTTCCGACCTGTCCAACCTTTTCAAGGGGCCGGCGCGAATGTGGGATTATGCCGGGTCTTTTACCGGGCCGATCTTCACCGCTGGAGCGATCGCCGGCCAGGTAAAGCAGGCCGAAGCAGGCCAGAAGGCGGCGCTGTTGTTTTACGAAAACGCCATACAAAGCGCCTTCAGGGACGTGGAAAATGCCCTCTCGTCTTACCGGGAATCAGTCGACCAACTACAGGCGCAGGCACGACTCGTCAAGGCGCTAAGCGAATACGCCAGATTGGCCCGGATGCTATACGATGGCGGCTACACGCAGTATCTCACAGTGCTCTATGCGGAGGAACAGCTCTTTCCCGCCGAACTCAACTATGCACAGATCCACGGCTCGGCTTTGACCTCAATCGTCAGTATCTACCAGGCCATGGGCGGGGGATGGGTGAACCAGGCGGACAAGCTCACCAAGGTCCCGGCGCGGCGCGGCAGCTAAGCTTTTGTTCGGCGGCTTGCAAAGACCCCACATTTTCTCTGTGACCAAGCAGAAGATCAGCCCACAGGTGTAAGTCAAGGCGTTTACTTCCTCCCGAGTGTTGTCTTACGCCTACGGCGCCGTATGAAAACGCCTTCAGGCAAGGTGTAATTTGAAACCGAAACTCAGCCAAGGCCTTTCTTAGATTTCTGTAATTGGCAATCTACCTTGTGAGGCCGGGAGGCATTCTGCGAAGCTTCTCAGAGCGGTATACCCTTAATCTCGACTCCAGAACTTATTAAATAATGAGTGGTCTCGTTTTTGCACATCCCTGGACTCGGGATACTTCTTCCAACAAACAGAAGACGTCGGAAAGACATGGAGCAGGGCAACCGGCCCAAGAGCCAGTCGTGGTGGGGTTCGGCCACAGGCTGGAAGGCGGACCGACTCGCCCTGAAGGCCCGCTGAAAGCGGGATCTCCAAAGCTTTCCATATCTGCCGCCGGCCAAGGGTGCTCCTATGTCACACTATTTTACCTTCGCAAAAATCGGCTTGATACGTACATCTCGTCTGAGTTTGAGTTTCATTCTCGTCATAGCTTTTGCTTCAACGCTTTTTGCGCAGCAGGCGCCCCAGGCCACTATCGCATGGAATGCGGGCTCAGGCGCGATTGCAGGCTACGACGTGTATTATGGTCTATCGACCGGGAACTACACCACCACCGTAAACGCCGGCAACACCACGACCACTACCCTGCAAAATCTGTCTTCGCCGACCTATTACATTGCCGCTGCCGCCTACGACAGCAACAACGACCATAGCGGCTTCTCGCCTGAACTGGTCATTGATTTACTGACTGCGTCCGCCGGAGCAGGCGGAACGATAGCGCCGAGCGGCAGTTTTTTCCAGACCCAGGGCGCAAGCCAAACCTTCACCATCACTCCTTCGGCCGGCTACCAAATAGCTGCTGTGCAGGTTGACGGAGCTTCGGTTGGCGCGGTCACCAGCTACACTTTGTCCAATATTAGGGCCAGCCATACCATCTCAGCCACTTTTTCAGCTCAAACTACTCAATACACCATCACGGCATCTGCAGGTTCAAACGGGTCCATCTCCCCTTCCACCGCTGTTACGGTAAACTTCGGCGCAAGCCAAACCTTTACCATCATTCCTGCCGCAGGCTACCAAGCAGCCGGTGTACAGGTGGATGGATCCCCGGTTGGCGCGGTTTCCAGCTATAAATTCACAAATGTCACAGCTAACCATACAATTGCGGCTGCTTTTGCGCCCATCTCCATTTACACCATATCAGCGACCGTGCAGGGCAGCGGGTCGATTTCCCCGTCAGGAACAGTGAGCATCGCTTCAGGAAAGAACCAGACGTTCACAATAACCCCGGCGGCCAATCAGAAAATCTCGGGAGTCACAGTCGACGGGAAATCAGTTGGCGAGGTTTCGAGCTTTACCTTCACGGATGTAGCAGCTAACCATACCATTGCGGCTGCTTTTGCGTCGAACAAAAGGAGGGCAGCGGCAACTGTCCGGATCAGCGGATCGATTTCCCTATCGCCGGTTGCTGACGCAGGACCGGACCAGGCCGTAAAGAGCGGCTCTACAATTACACTGAATGGCTCTAATTCGACCGACACCGCCAGTGGAATAGCTTCTTACAAATGGACTCAGGCATCAGGGCCTCCGGTAAAACTGCCAAAACCCTCGGCCCCTATATGTACTTTTAAGGCCCCCGACATTGCGGGTGGAAAGGCGCTTGCGTTCAACCTGGAGGTCACCAATAAAGCAGGCATTACAGGAAAACGCTTCCTGCCTGGTAAACGTGAGCAGCGCCGGTAAAGCTCCCTCAGCAAGCGCCGGCCTCGACCTGGTTGTTGGTCCGTATACCAATGTCACCCTGAATGGGTCAGGATCATCCGACCAGGATGCCGGAATAGCTTCATATAGTTGGGTTCAAATTAGTGGGCCGTACGTTGCGATAACTAATGCCGATACGGCTCATGCTTCATTTGCAGCTCCGGATGCCGGCCCCCTTGGCGCCTCCCTGGTTTTCCGACTGCAAGTGGCCGATCCTTTCGGCTTGACGACGAGAGACCAGTGTACGGTAAATGTAATAGACACGGAACCGCCGCCCGTCGCCAATGCCGGCCCCAACCAGACTGTTGCGGCGATGCGGCCCGTCGCGCTCGATGGCTCCAGCTCGTACGATCCAGTGAACTCGACCGATTCGTACCGATGGAAGCAAATCAGCGGGGTCCCGGTTACTCTTTCCGATCCTACAGCGAAGAGCCCGGTTTTTATCGCACCAGCCCTTTCGGGCGCTCAAAGCGCTGACCTCGTATTCATGCTCACCGTTACGGACACTTATGACCAGTTGAGCTCTACCGCCAAATGTGTTGTAACGGTTAAACCTCACTAAGGCGGGGTTGCCGGGCAAATCTCAGAGAAATTTTGGGGGAGTCACGCACATAATTAATTAAACCAAGTCCAGTTGGACTCTTACTTCATGAATCAGTTACTCTGGGCCCAACTTTGAACGGGGCGTCAGGGAAAAGCTTCCGTCCTCACACAATAGGCTCAAAAAACGCTCCAGCGGGTGAATGATCCTTCCGATAACTATTAGCAGCACTAGCTTCACGTAAGACGAATTCTGCTTAACACTACTACGTTACGTGGTTACCGAGAACGTGATAAATGGCCATAATATATCTTTCTATGACGAATCGGGCATGCTCCTGTCCAACAAGGGATCAGGTTCTGAATCTCCCTCCTCGCTTGCGGCAAGGTCAACGCACCGGAGAATAACAGTTGAACGAATTTACAAAAGTAAGAAACCCCACCCATAGGGTTGGTCTTTAAATTCACCCCCCGTAGGGCGTTATGTACGTGTAATACCTAAGTCTGTGTTTATCCCGTCAAAATATTTGCTCCATAAAAGAAAGAGGTGGACGGAACGTTCGGCAGTCGAATGGAAAACCTATCCGCGCCTTGATTTGCGCCGGGTTTTTCCATATAATGTCAGTTAGCACATGTCTTGCCAGGATGCTCCTTGACTCGAAATCCCTTTGAGGAGCGCTCAGAAAAGAATGGCAGATAGAAGGACTCTGCGAAGAAATTCACAGAATGTCAAAGAGCAATTTCAAAAAACTGACCGAAAAGAATTATGTGACTTCAAACCCATCTTTTAACAGCCTGCTAATTCTCATGGAGCCTGGATGATTATGCAGAGCCGCCCTATAAGGGTTCTTCTTATCAATGATGATGAGGATGACTACATAGTCGTCCGGGACCTACTTTCAGATCTCTCCTCCATGGAATTCATCCTCAAGTGGGTTTCAGGTTACGAGGCTGCACTGGATGCAATCCTTTCCAGTGAGTTCGATGTCTGCCTGCTGGACTACCGGATCAAGGATCGAAACGGGCTGGAACTCATGCAAGAGGCCGTAGACCGTGACATCATCACCCCGATGGTTTTTCTCACAAGCCAGGGAGACCACGATCTGGATCTTGAGGCCATGGGCAGGGGAGCAGCCGACTGCCTCCATAAAGGCGAGCTAAGCGCTGCCCTTCTTGAGCGCTCCATCCGCCATGCGATGGAACGGCAGCGAAAAAAAGAGGAGCGTACTGCCGAACCGGCCAAAGTCAATGCTCAACTCAGGAAAGGGGTAGAGGAACGTAAACGGGCCGAGTTCGTTCTGGAGGAAGAGTCCATCGGATGGAGGATTCTCTTCGAGCAGTCGAGGGACGGGATACTCGTACTGGATGAAAACGGCAGGGTATATGATGCTAACTTAAAATATGCTGAAATGCTCGGTTATACGATGGAAGAGTTCCGCGATCTCCATGTGTGGGACTGGGATGCTCAATGGACACGAAAGGAACTTGAAGAAAGTATCCGACTTGTCGACGCTTCGGGCCATCACTTTGAGACACGCCATCGCCGCAAGGACGGCACGGTCTTCGACGTGGAAATCAGCGTCAATAGTGCTGATTTCGCCGGACACAAGCTCTTGTTTAGTGTTTGCCGGGATATCTCTCAAAGGAAGGCGGCAGAGAATGCGCTTAGGGATAGCGAATGCCGCTATCGTACTTTCTTTGAGCAAGGGATGGATGGTGTTGTGATCATAAATCCTGGCACTGCCCACTTCATTGAGTTTAACGATCAGATCTGCCAACAGTTGGGCTATTCGCGGGAGGAGTTTGCCCGGCTGAGTTTGCACGAAATCGAAGCCTTCGCAACCTCTGAAGAGATCGACGCCCACTCTCGGAAAGTGGAGCGCGAAGGGTTCGACCGTTTTGAAACCCGCCATCGCACAAAGCAGGGTGAAATCAGGCACATCGACGTCATGGCGCAATCGCTCAAAGTCGCCGGGAGTTCCGTTCATCTTTGTGTCTGGCGGGACATGACCGAGCAAAAACAATTCAACGAAAAAATGCTGGAGCAAGAGCGCAAGTATAGAGTGCTCTTCGATGCAGCGAACGATGGGATATTTCTTTCTGACGGGACAGGTTTTGTGGACTGTAACCAGCGAGGCGCTGACATGCACGGGCTCGCAAGGGAAGACGTTATCGGCCGTTCCCCTGCTGATCTCAGCCCGGAGAGACAGCCTGATGGAAGGCTTTCATCCGAAGTGGCCGCCGAAAAAATCCTTGCTGCGCTTAATGGTGAACCACAGAGTTTCCAATGGCAGTCTCTACGCTCCGATGGGCTTATTTGGGATGCTGAGATCGCCTTGAACCGGGTTGAGATAGGCGGATCAGTTCTCCTGCAGGCGCTTGTCCGTGACATCACTGATCGGAAGCGGGCGCAAGAGGCAGTGCGGAAGAGTGAGGCGGTTCTACGGAGCTTGCTTGAAGCAACCCCGGTGGGAGTGGGACTCTTGGTGGACCGGGTCTTTGTCAAGGTAAACGCTGCGCTTTGCAGGGTCACCGGATATTCCGAACAGGAAATGGTGGGAATGTCCACGCGCATTCTCTATCCCGATGACGAAGCGTTCATTCGCGTAGGCAGGGAACTGTATGAACAGATGGGAAAAACAGACCTGGGGGTGTTGGAGTCATGCCTGAAACGAAAGGACGGCGCAATCATAGATGTACTGTTGTGTCTGAGCCCTCTTGATCCGATGGATGCGGCCGCGGGGGTGACGGCAACCGTATTGGACATCACCGAGCGCAAAAGAGCGGAGAATGAACTGCGGGAGACGGAACGGAAGCTGCGCACATTGGTTGACAATATCCCCGATGGCATTGCCCGCTTTGATGCGAACTGCCGCCATCTCTTAGTGAACCTCGCAATAGCGAAGGACTTCGGCGTCACGCCCGAGCATTTCATAGGCAAGACAGTTCTCGAAAGCCACGCCCCCGAAAACGACGCTCCACACCGGGTGCTCGAGTCCCTGATCAAACGTGTGTTCGAAGAGGGTACGGCCAACTCGGTCGAATTACAATGCGTGACACTCGAAGGATCCCGCTACCGGGACTTCCTGCACGTTCCTGAAAGAGACGAAAGCGGCAAGGTCGTAAGTGTGCTGGGCATAACTCACGATATTACCGAGCGCAAGAGGGCGGAAGAGCAACTTAAGGCCAGCGAATCCATGCTCCGCAGTGTGTTCCGGGCCACACCGGTTGGCATCGCTTTTACCGTTGACCGGGCAATCATGAGTGTGAACGATTCAATGTGCGAATTGACGGGATACAGCGAGCAGGAACTGGTTGGGAAAAGTGTGCGACAGCTCTACCAAACCCAGGACGAGTATGAGTATGTCGCCCGCGAACTGTATTCCAGAATTATGGAAAAGGGGCGGACGAGCGTCGAGGCCCGCATCCGCAGGAAAGACGGGACAACTATTTACGTAATACTGACAGCAGCGATGCTGCGTGCCGAAGATCCTTCTGCCGGGCGCATCGTGACGATCCAGGACATCACCGAGCGCAAACTGGCGGAAAAGGAGCGGGAAGCGCTTGAAGGCAGGCTTCGTCAGGCTCAGAAATTGGAGGCGATCGGGACGCTGGCCGGAGGAATCGCTCACGACTTCAACAATATCCTGACGCCGATAATCGGCTACACCGAACTTGCGCTCACTATGGTCCAGGAAGAGGACCGGCTGAGCCACAATATGAGACAGATCCTCCTTTCCGCCAACCGCGCAAAAGACCTCGTCACGCAGATTCTCACCTTCAGCCGCAAGACGAAACAGGAACATAGGCCTGTGCAGGTCAGCCTTATCATAAAGGAAGCGCTCAAGATGCTCAGGTCTTCGCTGCCTTCCACCATCGAGATTCGCCAGGCCATAGATGTGGATGCCATGGACAGCGCCACGATGGCCGATCCCACCCACGTTCACCAGGTGCTCATGAACCTGTGTACGAATGCTGCCCACGCCATGCGCGCGAAAGGCGGAACGCTGACCATAAGCATGGAAAATGTGGAGATCGGCCAGCGCACCGGGAGACAAATTCCGGATATGGAACCCGGGCCTTACCTGATGCTCTCGGTCGCCGACACGGGACACGGGATGGACGAAACTTTAAGACAGCGGATCTTCGATCCCTACTTTACCACCAAGGGACCCGATGAGGGGACCGGCTTGGGTCTTGCCGTAGTCTACGGGATCGTAAAGAGCCTCTCAGGCGCAATCGCTGTCTCCAGCGAACCAGGCAAGGGGGCCAATTTTGACGTGTATTTCCCGCGGGTCAAAAAGATTCAGGGGCCTGCAACTGAGCTGTCAGAACCCCTGCCGACCGGACATGGCCGGATACTGGTGGTCGATGACGAAAAGTCCATTGTCGATTTGGTCAAGGAGATGCTCGAGACCCTGGGTTATGAAGCAGTCCCGAGGTACAGCAGCTCCGACGCCATAGAGGCTTTCAGGGCCAGGCCCGAAAGCTTTGACCTGGTCATCACCGACATGACGATGCCCCACATGACCGGCATCGACCTGGCAAAGGAAATCTTACTGATTCGCCCGCATACCTCCATAATCCTGTGCACCGGATTCAGCGATACTGTGGATAAGAATGAAATGAAACTGCTTGGCGTCAAAGAGCTTCTCATGAAGCCAGTATCCATGCGTGACATGGCCGTTGCCGTCAACAAGATCCTGCTCCGGGACCGGCTGCTATCCTGAACTGCAGCCTCAAATACGCTCACAAAGTTTTGCAATCATTTGTTTACCGAGTCGCAGCAGGCTAAGCTCTTTCGAACAGTGGCAAGGCATTGCGACTTTCAATGGCTATGTGTCGAGGCGACAAGGATATAAGGCGGGCCAGCCACAAAAGTTTATCATCCAATACTTGAGCTTTTGTGCTAAAAGATTCCCGGGCGCCATTATTTTGTGCTTAACTTTAGAGGGGCAGCCCCCGGCAAATCACCCCAGCGGATGGCATGGCCTAAAGCCACCGCTGACTTCAGTCGTCAGGCGGATGCGGCGGATATCCGCTGAGGCGCCGACAGGCGAAACAGTTGTCCAGCCAAACATGACTGGACGGGAGGCCGGCCAGGCGCCGGATGACCCTGTCTATCTCAGACCAAAGGAGCAGCCTAATGGCAACTGACCAGCACAACCCGACGATACGGGACTTGATTGGAGATGTCGCGCCAAAGCTAGCCGAACTTACCGAGGACGTTCTTTTCAGCGATGTGTGGGAAAGACCCGGTCTCTCCAAGCGCGACCGCAGCCTTATCACCGTCGCCACACTCGTTGCTCTGAATCGAACAGAACAGTTGCCCTTCCATCTCGTGCGCGCACTCGAAAACGGTGTGACCAAAGAGGAGATTGTAGAATCAATCACGCACCTAGCATTTTATTCGGGGTGGCCTACGGCGATGTCTGCGATAATGCTGGCAAAGGGCGTGTTCAAAGAGCATCGGTAAGATCGCGTGGGGATAGCGCCGGCCGCTTATCCGAGCAGCCGGTTCGCGCCGTCGGGGACGCGACTGAGCCTGGACGTCGTCAGTCTTACTACCTTTCCTGGATGAGACGATCAGTAATTTGTTCACATGCAAGAATCAATGACTCAAGATCCCGAAGGTTGAGCCGCTCCGCCGAGCACATAATTTGAAATCCAAATTTTCTCCCAAGGGCTCAGTCCACCACCTTTTTCCTTTTCGATGTCTGAGCGGGTCACCAGAACAGGGTCGCCAAAATACGGAAATATCAATGCAGGCTGTCCGCCCAACTCTGTGATTTGGGCGCCGAGGCTCTCTGCAATCATCGAAAAATTCAACTTTCTTATCTCCTCGCGCAGAAATTCCATTGTTTTTTCGAAACTCTCGCGGCTTACTCCGATGCCTGACCGGATCTGTTCATCCAACCTTTCCCGCAGCTCATGGATCTGCGCTGTATCCAACAATGGGCAGGCGTCGATGTCTGCCTTTCCCACTATTACCTGAGCCGCAAAAGCAAGACACGTTTGCCGGCCCCATTCTCCACAATTATTTCTTCGGGTGAGATTATATAGTTCGAGGGGTACGAGGCGATTTTTCAGTCTATTCGGTTCAGCCATGCTTTGAGCCTCTCCCCTCACAAGTTTTTGTCATGGATGGTATTTCAAATCTCAGCGGCGCCACCTGTGATACGAAATTGCATTCAAGTTAGCGCCAAAAAAAGCTGAAGAGTTCGGGGACATTTGCCCCCGAACCCTCACTTCGTTCGGG
>PLSV01000026.1 GCA_003165235.1 Syntrophobacteraceae bacterium | reverse complement strand
CTTTCCGAGCTTCTTTGTTTTATTTTGTCTCATGGCTATGCTCCTCCTTTGATCTGTGTTAACCAACTCGCAATTGGCTCAAATCAAAGTGAGTATAGCCATTTTCAGTTAATGCGCGACCCTCACTGAAATATAGCAAGCTTCGCGTGCAACAGTTTCAACGCCTTCGGGCAGGCCTGGCAGGTTCTCGAAGGCGATTTGCCTCGCCTCCGTTTGCTTTTTCCTTCTTCGCGTGAACCAATTTCCTTCTTTGCGTTTTTCCAGGGCGAAAGCGCGCCTTTGCGTGAAAATTATTCCACTGTCACGCTCTTGGCCAGGTTTCTTGGCTGATCCACGTCGGTGCCGCGGAGCACCGCCACATGATAGGCCAGCAGTTGCAGCGGAAGGCTGAAGAGTACCGGCGAGAGCCATTCGGATGAAGGGTGGATGATGAACTGGTTTTCAGCCGGCCCGATGATCTCGCTCGGTTCGCCTTCGATCAGGGCCAGGATAATGCCGTCTCTGGCCTTGACCTCCTGGATGTTGGAGATCATTTTTTCGAAAAGCGGCCCCTGCCTCAGCAGGACCATGACCGGCATTTCGACGTCGATAAGCGCTATGGGGCCGTGTTTCATCTCGCCCGCCGCATAGCCTTCGGCGTGGATATAGGAGATTTCCTTGAGCTTGAGCGCGCCTTCCAGAGCGATTGGGTAGAGCGCGCCGCGGGCAAGATAGAGGAAGTCTTTGAAGTCTTTATATTTTCTGGCCCAGGCGCTGATTGTGCTCGTATCGGAGAGAATTTTTTCCATCTTGCCCGGAAGTTCGACAAGGTCCTGAATACATTGCTCGATCTTTTCCCTGGGCAGCCTGCCGGTTTCGGCGGCCCAGTAGGTCGCGAAAAGATAGAGGGCGACCAGTTGTGTGGTGAACGCCTTGGTTGAAGCCACTCCGATCTCGGGTCCGGCATGCGTATAGATCACCCCCTGGGCCATCCGGGCTATGCTGCTTCCCACCACGTTCACGATCGCCCGGCAATGAGCGCCCTTGTCCAGCCCTTCCTTCAGGGCCGCCCTGGTGTCGGCGGTCTCCCCGGACTGGCTTATAACCAGCAGAAGGACTTTGTCGTCGAGAACGGGGTCCCTGGAGCGGAATTCGGATGCAAGGTCCACCTCGACCGTGACCCTGCAAAGACTTTCCAGCATATACTTGGCCACCAGAGCGGCATGATAGGAAGTGCCGCAGGCTACAAGGCAGACTCTGTCGATTTTTTCCAGCAGCGCTTTATCCACATTTAATTCCGGGAAACTGACCTGCTTGGTCTCAAGATCGACAACGCTGCGGAAAGTATCTATGACGGCCCTGGGCTGTTCATAGATCTCTTTGAGCATGAAGTGCTTATAGCCGGCCTTTTCGGCCATTATCGGGTCCCAGTCCACACGGTGAGGCACAGGTGCGCGCAAGCTGCCGTCTACGAGCGATTCTATGCGGTAACCGCTCCTGGAGACAAAGACAACCTCCTCGTCATTTAAGTAAACCACCTGGCGAGTGTAGGGCAGTATGGCCGGGACATCGGACGCGAGGAAAAAGGCCTTTTCGGTAAACCCCAGAATCAGCGGGCTTTCCTTCCTGGCGGCGACCAGACGGTCGGGTTCCAGTTCGTTTACTATCACAACGGCGTAAGAGCCTTTTAGCTTCTTGAGGGTGTTTCGCACGGCCTGCTCATAGTCATTTACTTCCTCCCACTCGCGGCACAGGAGCGCGACTATGACTTCGGTGTCCGTCTGGGACGAAAAACAGTGGCCATTGGCTTGGAGTTGTTCTTTGAGAACTGCGTAATTTTCGATGATACCGTTATGAACGAGAGCAAAGGGGCCGCAGCGGTGAGGATGTGCGTTTTGTTCGGATGGCCTGCCATGGGTTGCCCACCGCGTATGCGCCACACCCACTGTACCGCTTACTGGAAAGTCCTTGAGCTTGCTCTCCAGACCATTGAGCTTGCCTTCGCACCGAACGATCTGAAGCCGGGAATCGGGTCCCACCATTGCGATCCCCGCGCTGTCGTAGCCTCTATATTCCAGCCGCCTGAGCCCGTCTATAAGGATGTCCCGCCCTTCATCCGAACCGATGTATCCTACTATGCCGCACATAATGTCGATTCCTGTCCCGTTGTGTTGAGTTCGAACAAAAGCATTCACCGCGCAGGGCGCGAAAAACGCATATAAATGACGCATTAGAAATAACGATTATGCTACAGAACAACGCTTGAAATTTCAAGAAATCAAACGTTGGCAGGGGATGTCCAGCCTGTGACCCATCTTATTCATGTTGCCGCCCGGCTGCAATGTAAAATTATGAACCATAATTCGGTCATGCGAATTAAAATACAATCCCTAAATTGAACCGCCGTCCTGCCCGATGATAATGTAATCTCCACACTTCGCGCAGCGGCGGCAATCAGGAACGGGCGTTGTCGCAAAGAGCGATTTGCTTGATAAGGTCCTGAACCTTGGCGCGCAGCTTAAGAGTTTTTTGATAGTGTATGGAGGCCACGGTACCTTTTCCGGGTACACTCAACAGCTTAAGGTACTGGGCTGCGTGAGCGTTTGCTTTGTCTTCCAGATTGATTAGCTCTGAAATCAGTTGTTCCTGGCGCATTTGCGGGTACCTCTCCAGCATAAGAATCGGCAAGCGGGACAAAGGTGCAGGGTCTCGGGTTAGCCTCGGGGATCCAATCTGGCTCTTTGACACTTGCCCCGCGCTTTTTCCGGGTCCATGCTTCTTGTTCTGTCAGCATTTTGCATGCCATACCACATATGATCGGCTTATTTTTGTAAAACTTTATTTTTTTAGAGATGGCGCTGGGAAAGGAAATCGGAGGACGAAGGAAACAGGGCGGATTTTGCGGGAACGTGTCTCTTGAATGTGTTAGGATTGCGGCCAATGGGTTTGAAGTCCCGTAAGTGTGACCGAAGAGTCACGCCTTGCCGCCTCGCGGAGCGCTGAGATTGCTGCCCCGGACTCGATCCGGGAAAAGGGAAGCTTTTGCTCCTTGCTCTTGCCGAATTTTGGCAGTTCGACACGCCGCGATGTGCCTCTGCGCTGAGCGGGTACGAAGTTCCCCTTTTCCATAGATAATTTCCATCGGAAACTAAGGAAGATCCCCAAGATGCCTTTCGTTCATCTGCATGTTCATACCCAGTACAGCCTGCTTGACGGCGCGATCCGGCTCAATGACCTTTTTAAAACCGCCCGTGCCTTTGGCATGCCGGCGGCGGTCATCACCGATCACGGCAATATGTTCGGTGCACTTGAATTCTACGAACTTGCGAAAAAATACGAGATAAAGCCAATAATCGGGTGCGAGGCATACATTGCGCCCAAAAGCCGTCATGACCGCGGCTGGAAGGCTGAGGGGGAGGCGAGCGCCGACGAAGAACGACGTTTTCACCTGACGCTTCTGGCCCGTAACCAGACCGGGTATCAGAACCTGGTGAAACTGGTCTCGCTGGGCTACACGGAAGGGTTCTATTACAAGCCCCGCATGGATAAGGAAATCCTGCGGCGGCACAGCGAAGGGTTGATAGCCCTCTCGGGCTGCCTCCAAGGGGAAATCGCCTCCCTTTTGATAAGAAATCAGCCCGAGAATGCAAAACGAACTGCGCTCGAGTATGCACAAATATTTGAGCCGGGCAATTTTTACCTGGAAATCCAGGCAAACGGGATACCGGAACAGGTGGTAGCCAATGAGGGCCTCGTTTGCCTTTCCCGGGAGCTCTCGCTTCCCCTGGTGGCCACAAACGACTGTCATTACCTGCGCAAAAGCGACGCCCGGGCTCACGAGGTCCTTCTGTGTATCCAGACGGGCAAAACCATTCTCGACGAAAAAAGGCTGAAGTTTCATACCGATCAGCTCTACTTCAAGTCCCCGGAGGAGATGGCAAAAGAGTTCGCCTATGTTCCCGAGGCGCTCCAAAATACGTTGGAGATCGCCGAGAAGTGCAATCTGAAGTTGGATCTGGGCAGTTATCACTTCCCTGTATTTCCGCTCGAAGAAGGCGAGAGCGTGGACGAGCGGTTCGAACGCGTTGTCAGGCAGGGCTTCGGTGTGCGCATGGAGGCTATAGGGCGCAAGCGCCCCGGCTTTGGCGAAGAACAGCTCCGTGAGTATGACAGGAGGCTTGACTACGAACTTGAGGTAATAAAGCAGATGGGATTTGCCGCCTACTTCCTCATAGTGGCGGATTTTATAAATTATGCGAAAGAAAACGGGATTCCGGTCGGACCGGGCCGGGGGTCCGCTGCCGGAAGCCTTATAGCCTATGTTATGCGCATAACCGACCTCGATCCGATCGAGCACGGGCTTATCTTCGAACGTTTCCTCAATGCCGAGCGTATCAGCATGCCGGACATCGATGTGGATTTTTGCGTGAACGGTCGAGACAAGGTCTTGGAATACGTTGCAAATAAGTATGGAAAGGACCGGGTCGCGCAGATCGCTACGTTCGGCACGATGCAGGCGCGCGCGGTTATACGCGATGTCGGCCGGGCGATGGCCATAGCTTATAACGACGTGGACCGTATCGCCAAGCTCATCCCGCCCACCCTTGGAATCGACCTGAANNCGAGATGCAGTCGGAAAACCCGCAGGTAAAGGAGCTGTTCGAAGTCGCTCTTGCCCTGGAAGGGCTAACGCGCCACGCATCCACTCATGCTGCCGGAGTGGTGGTGTCAGACAAGCCCATTGTCGAATACA
>PLSV01000226.1:215-25232 GCA_003165235.1 Syntrophobacteraceae bacterium | reverse complement strand
TCACTTCCCCGCTCTTTTCGATTACTTCAATCTTGAACGCAAATTGCTATCAGGCTATTTGCCATCGCAATGATGGTCGTCACTGAAATGCGGGGTCGCTCCTGGAGGCAATTTTCAGAGGCAATGGTCGTCGGATTTGCTCAGCGCGTTGATTTAAACCAATGTCCCGTGCTTAAAACACACCTTTAATCGTGGTTATGGTGCTGATCCTTCCGTTTAACATACGACCGAAGAACGGCATTAATCAGGGTTTGATAGCCTTTTCCGGTCTTGCGGAAATATTCTAATACGTCTCTATCAATTCGCATGTTTAAGACGGCCTTGGACTTGGGTAGCTCAGCCGTTGCATTGTCCCAATCCATGACCATATCCGCCTCGTCGGGATCGGAGGCAACAGCCGCTTCAATATCGGCTTTTGTCATGCCGGCCGCCTTTGCCCAATCGGAGCGAGCCCCGTCCTTTTTGACCAACTCATCAAGTTCCTCAGCCGTGTATTTCACGATATGCGTTTTCCTCGCCATCTCGCGCCCTCCTGAATGATATGATCCGCCTCCGCTCAGCTCGCCACGTCCAAACAACCGTGTAAAACCGCGCTTCGATTTGGGCCACAGACGCAAAGCGGACTCCATCATGTTTGTGTGACGGCACATGTACTACAGGCCGACCGTCGAAAATCAGGCGCACGTCCCGAAAATCAAGACAGTGCTTCTTAAGGNNCCATTCAAACATAGTAACTCCGTATAGACAAATTGTCTATACACGTCAACAGATAAAAAAGAGGTTAAAAAACAACCTCAGAAAATGCCCCGGAATGCGTTAAACAATGCCGAGGCAGGGTAAGGTATCATCCTAAGGGTAAAAAAATGCGCTGGCGGGCAGATTTCAGGGCCTAGCATTGTTCTATGCCTTTATACAACACACTTGATATCCAGCAGGGGAGTGCCGTCAACGGCGTCGAGGCCGATCACATCGATAACGGCGCCATCGATCCCGGTTATCTCGACAGTATCGAGGGAGATCGGGTTTGGCCGATCGGGGCTCCGGGTGGAGAAAACGCCTCGCACCGGGCGGGTGCGATCTCCCCTGGGGTAGACCTGAAAGATATCGCGTTCGGCAAGGTGCATCCAGTAGACAATAACGATCTTCATACCCTTTTCCAGACCGAACAGGGCGTCCGTGTACTGCTCATCGACAATCAGTTTCCCTCTGACTGCAGATTCGCTCCCTTGCAGGGGGGCCCTGTGCGGATCGACGATCGGACTTCGGATTATCCCGATCGGCTTCAAGACTATTTCCAGTTCGGCTTCTTCTTTTGGTTTTTCCATCTCAGTTTATTCCTTCTTTGGCATAGCTTCAACGGCCAGCCGGAAATCTTCGGGCAAATGGGTGGCCTGCCCTGTGAAACGCAGGCAAATCATGTTTAATTGGGCTTCTGCGCATAATTCCAATTCAGAGCTTTTGGTTTCGCAGTTTGCCGAAGCCTCCTGCGGTCTGTAAATGAGTTGAGAAAATGAAAGCTTTCGTCTACTCAGCGAAGTTATCCCGGTATGTATTTCGATCTCATCGTCATAGCGCAGCGATTTGCGGTATTTACAGCGGGACTCGATGATAGTGAGATGAAGCTGCCGGTTCAAGAATTCACGGTAAGGGAAGCCGGTTTTTCTCAGGAAATCTTCACGCCCCAGCTCGAAAAAGTGATAATAATTACCGTGGTAGACAGCCTGACCCAAATCGACTTCAAAAAACGGGACACGCAGACTCGTTATGTGGTAGGGAGTAACAGCGCCTGTCGTCTGCGCCTGGGCGCGAAAGATTATCTTTTTTTGTGAAGACTCGTTCATTCTGAAGCTCCTTGTTATAATAACTTTTTAAGCGCATCCCACGGTTTTTGAATCTTCGACATAAGAGGTGGTTTTTTGGCAATCTTCCCGCAAATGAACAATTCCGGCCGCAGGCGAGATCGTCCCAGACAGCACGGACGCCAATCGTCAATGAGGGCCTCCGGCGGCCCCTACACTCATAAGATTCACAAAAGCCTTATCCCGGTGCTGGACCGAATACGGACCCCGGAGCCGGTCCCTTTCGTGCCGGACCCTTTCCAGGTCCAAGCTCTGAGGGCAGTTGAGGCGTCAGACGTGCTCGTTACCGCCCCAACGGGCGCCGGAAAAACTTATATCGCAGTTGAAGCCATTGACAAGGTTTTTCACAGGGGCGGGAAAAGCTGGTACGCATCGCCTCTTAAGGCTTTGTCGAATGCAAAGTACCAGGAATTCCGGGAAATCTTCGGCCGGGAAAACGTCGGGATTCTCACCGGAGACAGGAAAGAGAATCCACTTGCCCCGGTAATCGTCGGCACCACCGAAATCCTGCGCAACCAGTTGTATGACATTATGCACCGGGGAGAGGACATCGACATGGACCTGGTGGTTCTGGACGAGGCCCACTACCTCGGCGATGTCGACAGGGGCGTCGTATGGGAGGAGGTGCTCATTTATCTTCCTCCTCGTGTTCGGCTCCTGCTGCTTTCCGCAACAATACTCAATGGCGGTGAAGTCTGCAAATGGCTAACCTGGATGCGCGGCTCCGACTGCGAATGGGTGGCGGCATACGAGCGTCCGGTACCGCTTTTCCCGCTTTTCCTCTTCCCTGATGGAGAGCTTGCGCCGCTGGGGACGCGCCGTGGTTTGCTCCCGAGAATTGAAAAAATCGACCCCAGATCGCTTCCTCGGAGCGAACTGCCCGAGATCCCCAGAATCCTCGATGCTCTCCGAAACGCCAANNAGCAGGCAGGAAGATCCCCAATTTCGGGGGGAGATTGCCGAACTGCTCGATGAATATCCTTTTCTCAGGACGCATCAGCACCTTTCGATCCTAAAGAGCTGCCGGGTCGGTTCCCATCACGGCGGCCAGCTTCCGCACTGGAAGCTCTTCATGGAAAAGATGATGCAGGCAGGACACCTGGACGCCATCTTCTCGACTTCCACAATCGCTGCAGGAGTCAATTTCCCGGCTCGCACCGTGGTTATTTTCCAAAGCGACCGATTCAACGGTAAGGAATTCGCAACGCTTAGCGCAACCGAACTGCTGCAGATGACGGGCAGGGCGGGACGCCGCGGGATGGATGAAATAGGGTTTGTGCTCATAGTTCCCGGCCAGCACCAGGACCCCAGGCTTATAAACGAGCTGCTAAAATCGTCTCCCGACGCGATCCAGAGCCAGATTAGAGTTAATTTCTCGATGGTTTTGAACCTGCTGCTGTCCCACAGCCCCGAGGAGATTCGAGAACTCTTCGCGGCCTCTTTGTCCACTTTCCAGAACCTTAGCCGCGACACACGGTCAATGAAGAAGCTCGAAGCGGTCCGGGCCGAACTCGAGCAATATCGAGAGCAAATGGGCTGCGGATCTTTGGAAGAGCTGTCCGAAGTCCGGGCAAGGTACTCGACCGCCACCGTGCAGTTGCGGAAAATGCGCAGGTCGCTCAAGCGAAGACCCGGATACAAAAAACTCGTCGATCAGTTCGCTCCCGGCCGCGTATTTATCAGCCAGAGAGGGACCCCTTATATTTGCGTATCCTGGCCTGATTTTGAATACAGGAATGTGGAAGCCGTCCGGCTGGCCAATCCGATCAGGATGCGGCACCGGCGCATCAGGACTCACCGGGTGGCGTTTCAGCGTGTCCGCGAGTTGAGTGTTTTGCTCGAGGCTTTTCCCGACATGGAAGAGCGGGAGGATTGGGAACTCCTGATCGCTCGCGCCGTTGAGGGCGAGTTCAGGCCGGTCGAGCCGGAGGGACCCGTTGAGGGGCCTTCAGACGACCTTGCATCCAGAGACTTGGCTGCGATGGCCCAAAGACTGCATTCTTCTCCGTGCGAAAAATGCGCCCTTTTCGGTCCCTGCCAGAAAGAAACGGCTCATCCTTTCACTGCGGCCCTCAGGCGGTACTTTCATTTATTTGCGAAGGTGGATTCGACCCAGGAGCAGCTCTGGCGCTCATTTATCAAATACTACCGGCTGCTTCAGGCCGAAGGATACGTCGATGAAGACGGGAATTTAACCCGCGACGGGATGTGGGCATCCAAACTCAGGCTCGACCAGCCTCTGCTCATCTCCGAGGGGATCCGCAAAAACGTATTTCCGCAAAATAACCCCGAGTTATTGGCTGCGCTGATCGCTCCGTTTGTGACGGACCGGGATAAACAAGGGGACGTGCAACTGGCCTCTTTTATATGGAAATATCCCGACCAGGCCAAGCCCTTTTTCCAGATGTTGAAAATCCTCCAACGGCTCAGGGAGCGCTTGCAGGCCGAAGGCTTCGAAACCCCGCCGCTTCCGTTCTGGACGGTTGTGACTGTTTACCATTGGGCGCAGGGGCTTTCGTGGGAACAGCTTCGCGAGATTTCCGGCATGGATGAAGGAGACCTTGCAATGATTATACTGCGCACGGCCGACCACCTTCGCCAGATCGAAGCTCTTAGCCAAACGCATCCCCAGCTTGCAGCAACTGCCGGAGAAGCCCTCCGTCTGCTGCTGCGCGAGCCCGTGCTGTCGGATTGAAAAACTTCTAATTAAATTATCTTATTTGAGCCGGCCTGATGGTCTCAGTCGCCAATTTTTGAAAAATAACTTGACATAGCGTTTCAGATTCAACTATAAGAGACAATTCTAAATATTTCCCCTTATAGGAGGCGCCGTGATGGTAAAAAGCCCGTGCATAAACTGTGTTCGAGCCAACGAGGATAAGAACAAATGTTTGGATAAATGCGATCGGCTCAAGGAATACCAGGAAATGATTCTTAAACAGGGAATCTACGCGACGATGTAGCTACGGGCGTTCAGCCTTTTATGAGCGGCCGGGAGGGGGCCGCTTTTTTTATCCGGAAGTCTTATATTGGAAGAGCATAACCAATAGCAGTCCCGGCCCCTACGCGCTCGTACGACGCAAAGCGGTCATTTTTTTTCGGTAGGGTACTATATAAGTCTATCATACGAGAAGGATTTGAACCTATGTACGCCATCTTCAAGTCCGGCGGGAGGCAATATGAAGCCAGGCCCGGGCATGTAGTCAAAGTGGAAAAGATTCCCGGCCAGGTCGGGGAAAGCGTCACCATCGAGGAGGTGCTCCTCTTCTCCGACGGAGATCAGTTGCGGGTTGGCCAGCCTGTTGTGGAGGGCGTCAGGGTTCAGGCCACTATAATCGGGCAGGGGCGCTTGCCCAAAATTGTTATATTCAAGCACAAACGCCGCAAAGATTACCGGAAAAGACAGGGACACAGACAGGCTTACACGGCTATGCGCGTGGAAAATATCGGCTAGCGCCGGGCGATTTCAGGTCGCCGGCGGCTTTGAGTTTTTGGAGGAAAATTATGGCACATAAAAAAGCGGGCGGGAGTTCCCGAAATGGCCGGGACAGCGCTGGACAGCGCAGGGGAGTAAAGAAATTCGGCGGTGAGTTCGTGCGCGCCGGCAACATCATAGTTCGCCAACTGGGCACGCATTTTCATCCCGGAAACAATGTCGGAATGGGCAGGGACTATACGCTTTTCGCGCTTTCTGACGGCTTGGTCACTTTCGAACGAAAAGACAGGATGCGCCAGAAAATCAGCGTCTATCCAATCGAAGCCCAGCAGTAGAGCGGGAAGCGAGAAGCGGCAAAATGTGCTCCCCTCCACCCAACGGTGAGAGGGGAGTTGTGTTTTGAACTGAGCCGGGGAAAACCTGACCGATCGCGCCACTGAATATTAAAAATCAAAAGGTGAACTCCCGGCTTCCCCTGGGACGACTTAAGTTTATAAATAGATGAAATTCATTGATGAAGTGACAATCACGGTTGTGGCCGGAAAAGGCGGCAATGGCTGCGTTAGTTTCAGACGCGAGAAGTATGTGCCTCGAGGCGGACCCGATGGGGGAGACGGTGGCGAAGGGGGCAGCGTAGTTTTGGAGGCCTCTGAACGAAAGCACAGCCTGCTTGACTTTCGATATCGAAACCTTTTCAGGGCCGAGCCGGGAAGAAACGGCTCCGGCCAGAACCGGCATGGACGAAGCGGGGAGGACCTGGTTGTGGTAGTGCCGGTTGGCGCGGTGGCAAAGGACCCTCTGACAGGCGAAATCCTTTCCGACCTGACAGAACCGGGGCAGAGGTGGATAGCAGCCAAAGGGGCAAGAGGCGGGAAGGGAAACGCCCATTTCGTCAGTTCGACTCACCGTACGCCTCGTTTCGCCCAGGAGGGTCAGCCCGGGGAGGAACGCAGCCTGAAGATTGAGTTGAAACTCATTGCCGACGTAGGTCTGGTAGGACTTCCAAACGCTGGAAAATCCACCCTCGTTTCGGCTGTCTCTGCGGCGCGGCCCAAAATAGCGGACTACCCGTTCACCACTCTTACGCCTAATCTCGGGGTGGTGCAGTACGACGATGCGCCCCCGTTTGTGATGGCGGACGTGCCGGGGCTTATCGAGGGCGCCCACGAGGGCGCCGGGCTGGGAATCAGGTTCTTGAAACACATCGAGAGGACCAGGCTCCTGGTTCACGTGATCGACGTGTCGCGAGTCCCTTCGGACGACCCCCTGGAGCCGTTCAAACAGATCGAACATGAGCTTGAGAGCTATTCGGAAGAGCTGCGGAAAAAACCGCGAATAATCGTTTTGAACAAGACCGACCTGGTACAAAACGGCAAGGACCTGGCCAATATCGAGAGATGTTACCGTGAACTCGGACTCCCTGTCCTCCAGGTATCTGCTCTCAAAAGAGAAGGTCTTCGCGAACTGGTCCGCCTTCTTACTAAAAGTCTGTCCGATCTATGCTAATCTTGTGATTGAACTAATCGAACGAATTCATTATATTGAACAAAGTCTTGCACAGGCGTCCGTTCTGGCGCGAGAATATCGATTAATCGAGAGGTTAGAACAATGAATTATGACGTTGGGGTTGACATAGGATCGGTCAGCATCAACTGCGTCATTTTGGACGAAAATAGTAGAGTCGTCCTGGAAACTCCATATCTAAGGCATTTTGGCCTGATTTACGAAGAAACTCGCAAGCTTTTGGAGAATATCCTGCGACGAATCCGGGGTGAGGATTCCGGCGCGCTCAGATCCGTAACCTTTACGGGAGTTCACGGAGAGCTGCTTGCCGAGAAGCTCCATGCGCCATTCGAAGTAGAAACAATCGCCCAGGTGCTGGGCGCCATACATGTGGCGCCCGGCGTGCGCACGATCATTACGGTGGGAGGCCAGGATGCGGCGGTCTTCCAGTTGGCGCACAGCGGGGACGAATGGCGGTTGGAGTCTTTCAACATGAACGGCCCATGCGCGTCGGGAACGGGTTCTTTCATAGACCAGCAGGCGGAAAGGCTTGCTCAGTCGATTTACGGGCCGGATTTTTCGATGGACCAGGAAAAGCTGCAGCAGACCCTGAACGACTTCATCGAACTGGGTCTGAAGAGCACTTACCCTGCTCCTGTCGCCTGCCGTTGCACGGTTTTTACAAAATCGGACATGATCCACCTCCAGAACAAGGGGGAGAGTCTGCCCAACATCATAGCCGGCCTGCATTTCGGCAACGCCGCCAATTACATGAGCACCATAGTCGGAAACCGGGAGCTGTCAGATCCGATCATTTTTATTGGCGGCATGGCTTCCAACCAACTCCAGGTCCAGGCTTTCAAACATTATTTCCCCTCGCTGATAGTTCCGGCCCACCATACTTCGATTGGCGCTCTTGGCGCAGCCATCCAGGCCCAGAAGCAAGAATATCGAAATGAGGTGGACCCATCGGCGCTTGTTCGGGCGGATTCTCAGTCGGTGTACAACTTCCCGAGGGCCGAGCGCCTGGAACTTTCGTTGACCCGTTTTGACCATGACAACGATCTGACGCCGTGGGCAAAGAAAAAGGGAAAACCGGTGGAGGCATACCTGGGGGTCGATATAGGCTCGACCACGACGAAGTATGCCTTGTTAAGCGAGAAAGGCCAAATCCTGCACAAGTGCTACGTGCCAACGCAGGGAAAACCTATCGAGGTCACCCAGCGGCTTCTCCGCACGCTGCAGGAAAATGCAGGTCAGAAGATAAAGCTCATGGCGATCGCCACAACCGGATCGGGCCGCAACGTAGTCGGGGATTTTCTCGGTGCGGACCTTATCATTGACGAGATTACCGCTCACGCTAGGGGCGCGGTTGAAATCGACCCCGAAGTGGACACCATATTCGAGATCGGCGGGCAGGACTCAAAATACATCATGATAGAAAACACCCACCCCCTTGATTTCGATATGAATAAGGTCTGTGCGGCCGGCACCGGCAGCTTTCTCCACGAGCTCGCCAACAAGATGAAGATCAATATTGTCGAGGAATTCCAGGAAATAGCTCTTTCGTCTAACAGTCCGATCCATCTTGCAGAGCGGTGTACGGTTTTCATGGAATCCGACCTCGAGAGCTATCTGCAAAAGGGGGGTGAGCGGCAGGATCTCATAGCGGGGCTTTGCTATGCAATTGTCCACAATTACCTGAACAGGGTGGTGGAAAACAGGTACATCGGAAAGCGCATCATGTTCCTGGGCGGGCCTTCGTTGAACAGGGGAATCGTTGCGGCCTTCGAGAAGGTGCTCAAGCGCGAGGTGCTGGTCCCCAGACACCGCGAAGTGATGGGGGCGTTCGGCGCCGCCCTGTCGGTGATGGAGCTTTTCAAGAAGCAGGGAGAGGAATACCGGAGGCGCGATCTCGACCAGCTTGCTTCGATGAAAGTGAATTTTACCGAGAGCATCTGCCATGCGGACAAGAAATGCCATAACGAGTGCAAGCTCAAGGTCTATAATTTCGGAGAACGAAAGAGCGTGTGGGGAGGCGACTGCGGCCGCTACGAAACCCGGGCCGAAGGAGGCCGTGAGACTGACTACTTTCAGGTTAGGCAGGGCCTTTTCGAGCAGGCCCTGATGGAGGCGGGAAACCTGCTTACCGAAGCCGAAGCCAGTCGTCAGCCAAAGCCGGTGATCGGCATACCTCTTGCCTTGCACTCCCTCGAGTGGGGCGTTTTCTGGGCTCACCTTTTCTCCGAGCTTGGATTCCCGGTATTGCTAAGCCCTAAAACCACCAACAAGCTGGCTTTCCTGGGGGTGGAAAATGTGATCTCCGAGGTCTGCTTTCCTGTCAAGGTCTTTCACGGCCATGTCCGTTACCTTATGGACCGGGCCGAATACCTTTTCCTGCCCAATGTAGTGAACACGCCTGTCCCGCAGCCCGACGAAATCGGATATTTCTGTCCGCTGATTCAGAGTTCCCAATACATGTGCAGATCCGCGCTGAACATTCCGGACAGGAGGATCATTCGGCCTTCGCTCTATTTGAAGGAAGACCCGGCTAATCTGGTTTATGTCTTCGAGAAGGCCTTTCCGCCCGCCTTGAGACCGCGGAGGGCCGAACTGCAGAGGGCGGTCTTCAAAGCGTGGGCAAGACAAATGGAATTTCGCCGCCAACTGATTGAGACCGGCGATGAGATAATCGCGGGCATGGATCCGGCCCAGCCCGTCTGGATCGTCACAGGGCGTCCATACAACCTGTATGACGACCGGCTCAACCTCCAGCTTGGAAAGCAACTCGCAAAGCTCGGCATCAAGGCGCTGCCGATGGACCTGGTGAGCTCGGATTCCGAAGACATGAGCGATTTCAAGCGGATGTTCTGGGGACTGGGGGCCAGAATCATCAGGACGGCAAAAAGGATCCAGCGCACCCCAAACTGGTATGGCGTGCATCTTACCAATTTCAGTTGCGGGGCGGATTCTTTCATCGAGCATTTCTACCGTCACCTGCTCAGGGAAAAGCCCTCCCTCATCCTCGAGTTGGACGAACACAGCGCTGTAGCCGGCTTGCTAACCCGTGTAGAGGCCTACCGCAACGTGGTGAAGAACCTTCAGGAAAAGCGGCTGCCCAGAAAACTCGACCCGGATGAACCCGACTCACTGAAGGAGGCTGGATAGGCGCTGGTTCGCGCGAAGGCGCGAACATATAAGAATAGGGTGGGAATTTGCGAGACGGCCGTCCGGGGGGCGGTGAATTTCTCACGCGAAGCCGCGAAGAAATAGACGCGAGGATATTTTCCCTTTTTCTCGGGCCACTGGCTACCAGGCGGTCAAGCAGGGCCTGTATCGCAGCAGGCTTAATGGGGGGAACCTGTTACGGACATTCTGCCTCTTGGTCTGCTCATGAACTTCGGAGCTGCTATTTTCAAGAACGGCGTCAAACGGATTGTCAGCAATCATTCAGACTTCGCGTGCGCGAAGGTCTCATCGAGGATTTAGATAAATGGCAGTTTCCGGTAAGCAGCATTTTGAACGCTTCCACGAAAAGGTCAAACAGTTTGACGTAACAGGCAAGACCCTGCTCGTCCCGGAAATGGCCCCCTTTGCATCCCGGCTGCTCGCCGCCTCTTTCCGTGCTGTAGGGGTGAACGCCCTGCTTATGGAAACCTATAAGGGTCTGGCCCTCGGAAAGGAATTTACATCCGGCAAGGAGTGTTTCCCCTGCCAGGTCACGCTGGGCGACATCCTCTATTTTCTGCGTGGAGAAAAAGAAAGGCTCGGGGCTGCTTTTTCGGCGGACAACTACGTATATTTTTTGCCCGAGGCCGACGGTCCGTGCCGGTTCGGTATGTATAACAAGATGCAGCGCCTTGTTTTGGACAGGTTCGAGGAGTTTCGGGACGTGCCGATTACCTATGTTTCGACCCGAGACTCATATTCGGCAGCAGACATAATGCCTGCGGAAGCCTCCGCCATATTCAGAAAACTGTCTTATACGGCTTTAATTATATCGGATATACTTGACCGCGTCGTTTGGCGTGTGAGACCCTACGAACTTCGCCCCGGCTTGATGGATTCCTTTATGGAAAAAGCGCTTGGGGCGACGATTGCGGAGGTTGAACAAAACGGAGCGTCGCTCGAATTCAAAAGGCTTTTTAATATTGTCGAGGATACAGCCTCCACGGCCAAAACGTTTATCGACACCCGGCAACCCAGGCGCCCGCTGATCGGAATCGTCGGGGAGATTTACGTCCGTACGCATCAGGAGTCCAATCAGCACATAGTGAGGGTCCTCGAGCGGTTCGGCGCCGAAGTAGTGGTGGCTTCGGTCGGAGAGTGGGTGAACTACATCACCTACGACATGGCCAGAGAGCATAAGCGCCACATGAAGATGGCGCTGCTGAAACAGGATTTTGCATCGCTCAGGGGTATCCTCAAGAATTGGATTAGCTCACAGATCGAGAAATATTATCAATTGAGGCGCCAGCGCCAGGTTTACAGCCGGGCGCTCAAATACCTCGACATTCACAAAGATCACAGGATAGCGGCACTCGAGAAGCGGCTCGATGGGGATCGGCTGTACAGCTTTGATATCGGGACCGAATCGGCCCTGAGCATCGGGGCGGCGATGGAGCAGTTACACGAAGGATACAACGGGGTTGTAAATGTATTCCCCTTCACCTGCATGCCCAGCGCAGTCTGTACGGCCGTTCTAAAGCCGCTGTTAAACAAAATGCGTCTGCCCTACATCAATGCGCCTTATGATGGGGCAATTCAGCCCAACCGGGAGATAGCCCTGCGAACGTTCGTCTACCAGGCGAAACAGCATCTCGAATCCCGGACGTCGGGTAAAAGAAACGGCAAGGCAGCGAAATGTCATATCAAACCATGATTATTAACGCGGCCCATCCGGAAGAACTCCGGATCGCGGTCGTAGAAGGCCACGCTCTCGAACACTTTTTCATAGAAACGGCGACACGCGGCAAGGTTGCCGGAAACATCTACAAGGGCGTAATAACCCACATCCAGTCCAGTCTTCAGGCGGCCTTCGTAAATTACGGGGCCGAGCGCAACGGCTTTCTTCCATTCTCTGAAATACATGCAGAGTATTACGACTCAGACGTTCAGGATGAGGCCAGAATCCAGGACGTGATCCATCAGGGGCAGGAAGTGCTGGTCCAGGTGGTCAAGGAGGAACTGGGCGCCAAGGGAGCGCTGCTCACTTCATATGTTTCTCTTGCCGGGCGGGACATAGTGCTGATGCCCGGCCAGGACCAGCGAGGGGTTTCCCGAAAGATCGAAAACGGAGACAGGCGGGAGCGGATGAAAGAGCTTGCCAGGAGTCTCAAAATCCCCGATGAGTTCGGGGTGATCCTAAGGACCGCCGCCGAAAGCCGCACCAAGCGCGAAATCATGAAAGACCTGGACCACCTCGTAAAAATTTGGGAGGAAATAAAAAAGAGGGTCCAGGAGTCGCCCGCCCCTTCCCTCATTTACAAGGAGCAGGACCTTGCGATTCGGGTAATTCGCGACTATTTCGCCGCTGGAATCAAAAACATCCTTGTCGATGACAGGGAGGTTTACCGAAGGGTGAAAGAATTTCTGGAGATCATCAGCCCCAGAAATCAAAAGCCGGTCAGACTCTTTAAAGAAGAAGGGCCGATTTACGCCAAATATAATCTGGAAGAACAGATCGCACAGATATTCCGCAAAAAAGTGCCTCTTAAGTCTGGAGGCTACCTGCTTTTCGATCCCACCGAGGCGCTTGTGTCAATCGATGTTAACTCAGGCCGCACCAGCGCTGAAGGGGCCGTCGAGGAAATGGCCTCCAAGGTCAATCTCGAAGCAGCGGTCGAAATACCCCGTCAGTTGAGGCTGCGCGATCTCGGCGGGCTTATAGTGATCGATTTCATTGACATGCGCGACCAGAGGCATGCGCGTGAAGTCGAGCGTCAGCTCAAAGAAGAAATCAAGAAGGACAAGGCTAAGATCTCTGTAGGGCGAATCTCCAAGTTCGGCTTGCTTGAGTTGTCGCGCCAACACCTTGGACTCAACATACTACGCGGCTCTTATAGAGAATGCCCGGTCTGCCAGGGAAGCGGACTTGTGCGTTCAACGGAGGCGACGGCCCTTGACTATTTCCGCAAAATCTGGACCACCCTCATGCAGAAGAGACCGGCGGTTTTGAAAGCAGTGCTGCCCGCCGATGCAGCCAGCTATCTTTTAAACCGCAAGCGGGCCGAGATTGCAAACCTGGAGAACTTATACAAGGCCAGCATAGTGATAGAGCCTTCCGAGACTGCACTGTCCCACGAAGGGTATATAGAAACAACGCCATACGAACTACAGGGCTAGCCGAATCATGTGCGTTTTTTCAGCAGGTCTTCAAGACCCGCAAACGGCTTGAAGGTAGTTGCGGCATCCGAGTCCTCACCCGGCGGCAGTTCCTCATAGTACTCAGAGTTCAGATCCCGCGAGTGCTCGTTATCATGGCAGAAAAGGCATAACAATTCCCAGTTGCCGCCGTCTGGAGGATTGTTGTCATGGTTGTGGTCCTTGTGGTGCACGGTGAGTTCCCGCAGCCGTTTTCCTGAAAACTCACGCCCACATCGCGCACAAATCCAGGGGAACAACTTAAGCGCCTTCTCCCTGTAACCTTTCTCACGCTGCTCTCGATTTCGGCTGGCCTCTGCGTTGAACTGGTCCACCTTTCCGGGCATTCTTTTTGTCCTTCCATTTCGCTGTTTCCACCCAATGAACGAAGCATGAAGCAAGAAGCGGGAAGCGAGAAGAAAAACAAACGGGTTTTACTTCCTGTTTCCTGCTCCTAGAAATTATATACGGTTTTGAAATTTCATCCAATTAAGAGCGATCATTTTGATTTCTTTACGCTCTGAGTTGGGCTATTGATTAACATGCCCAATAGGAAAGGAAGCTCATGAAAAAAACCTTGACAATAGTTTTCCTTGTTTGTTTGGCGCTGGTTGTGGCCTATGGGGCTGCCGGCTACTGGGTAGGGGGGCAGGCTCGAAATCAACACGATCTGATGATCGCGCAAATCAACCGCTCAAACTACATGGAGGCCTCGATTAATAGCTACGAACGAGGTCTTTTTAGCTCCCGGGCCGTGACCACATTTACCTTAATCCTGCCCGAGAGCGACAAATCGATCAAATTCAGCATCGTCAATTACATCTACCATGGGCCTTTTGTCTTTTTAGAAAACCAACACCTCAAAAAGCGCCTGCGACCTGTCCTGGCTGTAATCCGAACGCGGCTGGCGCCGGGGGATTCCGGAGAAGCCCTGGAAAAGTTGCTGGAAAAGATACCCGAGCTTGAATCTTCCGAGATCCTGACTGTGCTTTCTACCGATGGCGGCGGAGAGTCATATTTGGATGTTCCCGCCTTCCATAAAAAGTTCCCCGACGAAAAAGGCGGACAAGTGGAGGTGGAATGGAGAGGCTTCACCGCCCTATGCAAATTCGACCTGCAGCTTGGGGAAGTCGCCGGCTCCTACAGCTCTCCATCCCTGCAGGTGACGGAACAGAACCAACTGCTGAGGGTAAAAGATATTCAGGGCGATTTCAATTCGCATACCGGCATAAAGGGGATATCGGTTGGATCGACTGTCCTTACGATCGGCAGTATCGAGGGTATGGAGAAGGAGAATACCTCCTTCAATCTGACCTCCGTGGGACTTAAGGCTGAGTCCGGGGTTTCCGGCGAGACGATTAACGGCGCCGTTCGGCTCAGTTTTGAAAAACTCGAAGCAGGCGGCATGAGACTGGGGCCTTTCGCGTTGGAGTTCGAGGCTCGCAAGCTGGACGCGGATGTCCTTTCCCGTTTTCAAAAGCTTGCCCCGGAATTCCGAAAAAAAGCTGCGGAGCAAACCGAGAAAGCCAAAGGGGAAATTGAAAAACTATATATGCAGATAATGATCGATCTGCTTGGAAATTCCCCGGAGTTCGAAATAAAGCAGTTAGACATCAGGACTGACAAAGGAAATCTCAGCGGCAGGGCCAAGCTGACCTTTGGCGGCCCTGGAAAAAATCCGGCGGCAAACATTCTGGCTCTTCTCTTCAGTATAGAGGCAAGCGCGGAAATCTCGATCTCAGAGGCGCTGTTTTATCTTGTCGCGGAAAATGTTTTCCGTGACGCCTACACTCAAGATTCTGAATCGGCGAAGACGAGCGCCAACGGGCTTGTAAAGGGGCTTATGGGGGCAAAATATATTATCTCGGAGGGTGGCTCATTTAAATCGAGCGCAACCTTCAAGCGCGGCATTCTTACTGTTAACGGGCGCAAGCTGGATTTATCAAACCTTCTCTGACGCCCGCCGGCCGCTATTGCCGGTCCCACGAATAAAGGCGGCCCACGGGGGCCGCCTTCCGAACCGGGGAATGGATTTCGATGTATTATCCGAGCAGTTTGAGTATGGTCTGTGGCTGGGAGTTAGCTTGAGCCAGCATCGCCATTGCCGATTGCTGCAAAATCTGGTTCTTTGTGAGATTGCTGATTTCAGACGCCATATCCACGTCCTCGATGGTGGATTGTGAAGACGTGTAGTTCTGGATACTTGTGGTCAGGTTGTTAATCGTGTACTGGAGCTGGTTCTGGGTGGCGCCGACATCGCCCATGTAAGCGTTGATCGAGGTAAGGGCGCTGTCAATCTTGTCCATAGCTACCTGAGCGCTTGCCAGGGAGCTGATTCCGATCGTGCCCGAGTCCACTGCCAAGCAGGCTGCGGTGGCGCCGTAGAAAGAGATCGAGATCTGGTTCGTTCCGGAATTGGTTGCGCCGACCTGGAAAGTAATCCCGGACGCGCCGGTGCCGGTGCCGGAAATAAGGTTAGTTGACCCATACGATGTGGAGTTTGCAATGGTGGTGATTTCGCCCTGGAGAGCGCTAAATTCACCGGTTAAGTCGGCATTGTCGGTCTGACCGGAGGCCGCCTCGGTGGCCAGAGACTTCATCTGCACCAGGATGTTATTGATCTGGCTGTACGCGCCGTCGGCCGTCTGGAGCATCGACTGCGCTTCAGAAGCGTTCTGGGAAGCGACATTCATCGCTGCGATTTTTGCCGCGAACGAGTTGGCTACTGCGTAGCCCGCCGGGTCATCCTGGGCCGAGTTGATTTTGAGTCCTGACGAGAGCTTCTGCAGTGAAGATGATATAGCGTTGTTGGTGCTGGTCAGGGAGTTCTCAATCACAAGTGCGTTCATGTTGGTGTTGACTATAAGCGCCATAACTAATCCTCCTTGATGTGTAATGTAACTTCCTTGTCAATTCATCAAACAACCATCCCTCAGTTCATGTTCGCTTTGATTTATGAATCGACAACATGGGCAAGGAACTTTAATCTTTTTTCAAAGAGGGGCGCCCGCGGGATGGACACCGGACAAAACTCCAAACCTCGCGGAGCGTCGAGTTCTTGCGCTGTAAACCTTAGCTTTAAAAAAATGCGCCCTGCTCGCCGGCCCCTCCATCAAGGCAGTGAGTAATTGTTCCGATATTGTTAGAGTCAACACCGGCATCTGGATCAAGACCCGGGACCGGAGGTCTGAATGCCCATTACCCAATTCCGGAGCGATGCTCCGTTGCTGATCGCGCAGGTGGACAGCGCCCAGGATGAGACAACAGGGGATTTCTACTACAGGACCTTTGCCCCTGGCGTGGGAATGGCTCATTGCGGTGGTGTGCATGTAGTCAATCTTATCTACTACCACCGTTTGAGGCATGAGCTGATGCTCGATGCCGACGTTTTGGTTCTGAACAATATCTGCGATGCGGACCTCCTGCCGGTCATAAGATACAGGAAGGCCCAGGGCAAGCTAACGGTATACGAACTTTGCGACGATCTGGAAGCCCTTCCTCCAACCAGTCCCATGCGGGCTTTCTACCAGCAGTCGAATAATCTGCTGTTGATAAAAAGGCTTGCTCACTACTGCGATGCGCTTCAGTTCAGTTCGCCGGAACTCAAGAGGAAATACGGCTATCTGAACCGCAGGTGTTGCGTTTTCCCTAATCAGGTATTGATAACGCCTCCGCAAAGGCTGGAAAAATCGCAGGAAACAGTGAGAGTCGGCTGGGGTGGCTCCATCGGTCATTTGGACGATATGGCAAAGATTTCGGATCGCCTCGTCAATTGGATAATTTCCAGGGACAATGTGCGTCTCTATCTCATGTGCGCCGACCCCATCTGGCAGCTTTTCGACGCCCTTCCGGGGGACAGGAAGATACGGTTTAACACGGGGTCCCTTGATGACTACTACAGTTTTGTCTCACACCTGGATATAGGAATAGCGCCTCTTGAAGACACACCGTTCAACCGATCGAGGTCTGACGTCAAGTTTCTCGAATATGCCGCCCACTGCGTGGTCCCCGTCCTTCAGGCCACCGGACCGTATCTCGGATCCGCAATACAGGGCAGGACAGCATTCCTGTTCAACACGCCCGATGAACTCATCTCCACTCTCGATCACCTGGTCTCTGACGCCTCTGCAAGACTCAACGTGTCGGCATCCGCAAGAGAATACGTGCTGCGGGAAAGACATTGCCTCAACCGTGGAAAAGACAGGGTGGAGTTTTACCGCAGCTTGCTTCCGCCTAAACGCCTCCGGTCGTGGACAGATCAGGGAGAGCGTGGAGAACGGATTACTTCTGCAGGGGAAAAGGGGTGCGAACCACCCGAAGCCAGGGCGGCAAACACCTTCGAGCGTCTTTGCAACTGCGCCGGCGCCAGGAAGACCGGCAGGCATCTGCTTCTAAGTTCAACGCGCTACGAATTTCTATTGCAAGCCGGCATTCTTGCATCCGATCCATCAAATCCATCGAAAGCCTGGAGGATGTTCCTGGAAGCTATGGAGATTGAGCCTTCGCTATATATGCCATGGCTGTTCGGGGCTTTCGTTTCCGACGACCCGGCCGGGACGCTCAAAGACGCATTGGAGAGGAACCCTCGTTCCATAGTATCCCTGATTCACCTGGGCAAGGCATATATGTCGAAGGGCATGTTGACGCAAGCAATCGAGAGCTTCAAAGCGGCAGCCGATATCTTTCCGGAGTACGAGGCGCCCTATATAGAATGCGCCGGTTGTTTGCGCAAAATGGGACTCGAACGGGATGGGGCGGCGCTTCTGAAAAAGGCTATAGATCTTATTCCAAAAGCAATCAGGGTGCCGAAGGGTTGCTAATCATCGGCGCCCGATTCGAGGGAAATTGTGGGAAAAATTCTCATTATCCAATTGACGCGCATGGGGGACAACGTACAGACATTGCCTGTGCTGAAACTGCTCAAACGGCAGAGGACCGGGAGCAACGTAACGTTGCTCTGTGTAAAAGAGTTCAGCGAAATTTTTTCTCGGACGCCGTTTTGTGACCGGCTCGTGGCTCTTCCCGCGGTCGATGTCGCCCCGATGCGGGACAGAGCAGCCTTTCAGAAGCTGAGCGACTACCCGGAACTGCTCGAAGAATACGACTCTGTCATTAACCTTACACACCACTGGGTCGGCGGCTTTTTCTGCGGCAATGCAAGGGGAGTATCCAAATCGGGTCTGGTAAATTCCGATAATCCAGTAGGACAGGTTAAATCCGGGCCGGCAAAATATCTGTTTGCCTCCCAAAAATGCAGGATAGAGAACCTTTTCAATATAGTCGATTTGCACTCAGCAATGGCGGGGCTTTCCCCGGAACCCGTCCGGAGCTATATGCACATTAATGAGAATGAAGTCAGGGACGGCCATGCCCTGCTGCTTCAAAACGGCCTCAGGAAAAAAGGAAAGCTGATCGCCTTCCAACTGGGAGCAAACATGATTCACAGGGCCTGGCCGCCTGAGCGTTTCGCCGCCGTCGCCAACCGGCTCCTTCGACGCCGCGAAATTGAAATCGTGCTGCTGGGCTCAGGGGGTGAGAAAGAACTCGCACAAGAGATGCAAAGCCGCCTGGAATTTCCCGTGATCGATCTTGTCGGCAAGACCGGGATATCCGAACTGCTGGGCGTTCTCAAACAGTGCTCCATTCTTGTCAGCAACGATACGGGGACAATCCATCTGGCTGCGGCGGCCGGCGTGGGGACGGTCGGACTCTTTTTCTCGACAGCCTATTTTGCGGAGACTGCGCCATACGGAGAAGGACATGTTGTTTTGCAGTCCGAACCGCCTTGCTCACCGTGTCACGCCGGCCAGACATGCGATAATCCGATCTGCAGGGATGCGATCACCGTTGATGCGGTAGAAGCTGTCGTAGAGAAACTTCTGGGATACCGCCAGTCATGGGGGGCCTGTTCCCCCGGTCTTTCTGTCTATGTTTCCAATTTTCCCCCCAGCGGACTGCTTCTGTATGCTCCGGCCGAACCCATGTTCGCATCGGAGCGCTTCCTGAGGGGCCTGGTATATCGGATACTCTGGGGCGAGGCGCTCGGCTTTGCCCGAAATGAGACAGCCCTTGCGGGTAGCCTCTTGGGGCCCTATCGGCCTGACTCTGTCCTGGCAAAGCTGGACGAGGCGTCCGAGACTAACAGCGCCTTCATCAACTGGTATTCGCAAGCCGCCCGGCTCCTTGAGCAGGCGGCCAGTGTGCGTGTCGGCGCCCCGTCGGGCATGAGGCAGCTTGTTTCCATTAATGACATCCTTAAGACGATAGAAGCAGCCGTCCTCTTCTCGGAAGACTCGATACTCAAATACTACCACATGCTCCAAATGGCCGACATGGACTCTGACAGGCGCCCTGAGCCCGTTGGCGCCATGAGTGATGCTTATGCCGGGTTGATTTCCATAGCGGAGTCATTCGGCGACGGCATCGAACGGCTCAGGTCGGCGCTCGGCCGCCGATAACTCTTAACATTTAAACATCATGGACAGTCCAAACCGAAGTTCTTCGAAAAATGAGGTTGTAAAATGAGGTTAAGTCCCAGATGCATTATCGCTGACGCCAATCCTTTTCCTCCTTTCAGGCAAATAGCTTCAGGGGATTCGGAAGGGCTCGCGCTCATGAATCACGGGTGTTCGGCAATGCGTTTCAGGCGCCGGATTTTCATCTCTCTTAGGTCTTGTCCGTAAATAAGCCTATTAGGGATCGCGCCGGGATTTGAGATTGATTTGGTNNTTTACGGACAAGCCCTTATTCTTTTGACGCCGGTTAAGAATGCTGCATGACCTGAAAAAACGGAGCAGTAAAGGAAATGGGTAAGGGTAAAAATTTGAAAATATTGGGGGTAATACCAGCGCGGTACGATTCCACCCGCCTTCCAGGTAAGGTATTGCGGAATATAGCGGGCAAACCGATGCTCTCCTGGGTCTATAAGAACGCTCGCCAATCTACGCTGCTGGCAGATCTGCTGGTGGCCACGGACAGCGAGAAGGTGACGCAGTTTTGCGAGGGGGAGGGAATCCCCGTCATGCTCACGGGCCGGCATCCTTCGGGAACGGACCGGCTGCGAGAGGTAATGGAGCGGGTTGACGCAGATATCTACGTAAACATTCAGGGAGACGAACCAATGCTGCGTCCGGACCACCTGGAAGCAGTTGTGTCGCCGTTTCTGACAGGGGACGCCCAGGTTGCCACCCTCAAAGTTGTCGTAGACGAGGCCGCTGCACTGGACCCCAATACTGTGAAAGTCGTCACTGACGATTCAGGACGAGCCCTCTATTTTTCGCGCTGCCCGATTCCCTTCGACAGAGGCGGCACTGGCGTGGTTAAGCGCTACAAGCACATAGGCATTTATGCATATACGCGGGCAGCGCTCACCCTTTTTCATTCGCTGCCGGAATCGTCCCTTGAGTCGGCGGAGAAGCTCGAGCAACTCCGCTTCCTGCAGAACGGCGTAGCAATTCACGTGGTGGAGACTCCTTATGACACGGTGGGAGTGGACACCGAAGCCGATCTACAGCGGGTAAATCTTCTGCTCTCAGGGTCCGAAGGCGGGTAGAGGCAGGAGTATGAGGCCTGATTTCAGCGCTTTGTTGTTCGAATGGCTGTGGCTCGCTTCTCCAGAGCCTCTGCTTCCTTTTTCCTGAATGTTTTTCTGTAGAGCGCCGCCAGGTTGTTCAGGCTCGTAGCCACATCGGGATGATCCGGGCCGAGAGCCTTCTCGAAAATGGCCAGAGAGCGCTCGTAGAGCGGCTCTGCCTGCGCGTGCCGACCTTGCTCGAAGTACTGCCCCGCCAGGTTGTTAAGGCTCGCGGCCACATGCGGATGGTCCGGGCCCAGGGCCTTCTCCCTGATCGCGAGCGAACGCTCGTAGAGGGGCTCTGCCTGGGCGTACCGGCCTTGGGAATGTTGCAGCAGCGCAAGGTTGTTCAGGCTCATGGCCACATCGGGATGGTCCGGACCCAGGGCCGCTTCCCAGATCGCGAGCGAACGCTTGTATAGGGGCTCGGCTTGCTGGTACAGGCATTGGGAATCGTACAGTTCCGCCAGGTTGTTAAGGCTCGCGGCCACATCCGGGTGGTCCGGGCCCAGGGCCGTCTCGCTGATCGCAAGCGAGCGCCTGCAGAGGGGCTCGGCCTGTGCGTACAGGCCTTGTGCGCGGTACAGCATCGCCAGGTTGTTGAGGCTCGCGGCCACATCCGGATGATCCGGGCCGAGGGCATTCTCTTTGATCGCGACTGAGCGCTTGCAGAGTTGGTCGGCCCGTTCGCACAGGCCTTGGGCATCGTACAGCAGCGCCAGGTTGTTCAGGCTGGCGGCCACATCCGGATGGTCCGGGCCGAGGACCGTCTCCCTGATCTCGATCGAGCGCTTGTAGAGGGGCTCGGCCTGCGCGTACCGGCCTTGTGCGCGGTACAGCTCAGCCAGGTTGTTGAGGCTCGCGGCCACGTCCGGATGATCCGGGCCCAGGGCCGTCTCCCTGATCTCGAGCGAGCGCTCGTATAGGGGCTCGGCCTGCGCGTAGCGGCCTTGGGCATGGTGCAGCATCGCCAGGTTGTTGAGGCTCGCGGCCACATCGGGATGGTCCGGACCGAGGGCTTTCTCGCCGATTGCGAATGAGCGTTTGTATAGGGGCTCTGCCTGCGCGTACCGGCCTTGAGCGCGGTACAGTTCCGCCAGGTTGTTCAGGCTCGCAGCCAGATCGGGATGGTCCGGGCCGAGAGCTTGCTCGGCAACCTGTAACTGCTTTTTTGCGACCACCAGCGCACGATCATAGCGACCCTGCCTGTACAGTGACTCGAACTCGTCGTTATGTGTCTTCCGGTCGGTCCCTTCCGCATGGGCAAGCGGGGCCGGTTGCTCCGCTCTCTGTGGCGCGGGCCCTGGAGCTTTCTTGCGAAACAACCTGGAGAATATACTCATTTTGGCTACTCCGTGCGGGTTCCGCCGGCCCAACAAGTTATTGTGGAGTGTCTGCATAACTCCACGGCGGGGAATGGTATCTATTCAATACAATAAATTGTCCGGTTTCACAAAGAGTTGCGGAGGTTGACAGAAAAGAAGCGATTGTAAGGGGGAGTTGCAATAACCTGATCGGCCTATAACGAAAAAACCGGATGCCCGATTCGGAGCCACCGGTTTTGGTATTGGCCGGCGCCCCGGTTCGGACTCCATTCGCTTCAGCTTGCCCTGAGCTTGTCGAAGGGCTCAGTGCAAGCTCACCGGGCGATGGGAAGAACGAGTCAGCCACTGAACAACTTCTTGGCTTTGACGACATTTGCAGCGTTTGCTTTTCGGCTGTGTTTACACTATGTTAGTTATACTTGATCCGGATCTTCCAGAACCGGCCGCTGTCGGCGCTAACCGGCCGATCGGGGAAAAGGGCCGATGCGCCTCATGGGCCGCTTTGCATTTTACAAACCATCTATGATGTGAAGAATGCCTCGGCAAGCACACAAGACGAGTGAATGGCCGAAATGAAACCACCCAGCTTAAAAGAAATCGAGGCGATCTTGCGGGAGCGGCGTGATGAACTGGCGATTGAGTATGGCGTCACGGAAATCGGGATCTTCGGCTCGTGCGTCCGGGGGGATGCATCCAGCGACAGCGATATTGACATACTGGTCGCGTTCAATCAGCCGGTGAGATTTTTCAAATTCCTGGAGCTTGAAGAGCGCTTGAGTGAATGGCTCGGTGCGAAAGTGGACCTGGTTACCAAGGCGGCCCTCAAGCCGCATATCGGCCGCCGCATCCTGAGCGAGGTGGCGATGTTGTGAAGCGCGACTATCGCGATTACCTCGAAGACATCCTGGCGGCCATCGACGAGTCGGCTGAATTCACCAGGGACATTCCCTTCGAAGTGTTCACTCAGGACCGAAAAACGGTCAATGCAGTCGTGTGCAGCCTGGAAGTGCTCGGCGAGGCCGCCAGGAGCATTCCGGACCACTTGCGCGCCAAAGCTCCCGATGTCCCCTGGAAATACATGGCTGGGATGCGCAACAAGCTCATCCACGAGTATTTCGGCGTGGACCTGAGTATAGTTTTTGGACAGTCATCAAGATCGAATTGCCGCCCCTGCGCCCGAAAATTGAACATCTGCTGGAAGAGTTGGAAAAAGAGAAGTGGCATCCCAAGGTCTGAAGCGGACCAAACTGGGCGCCGGGAAGAGCGAGTCAAATTGATAATCACTAAAGGCTTATCCGAGAGGTAGAGAAATAAACGGAAGAGAGTTTGATTAAAACGACTCAAAAAACAATCATTTCAGGCCGAGAAACCGTCTAATATGATCCGCAAGCCTATCGTCAATTTCAGTATGCCTTGGGACTGCCTGTTTTTGCCCTGTCACCGGTAAATTGATTCAACTTGTCGAATAATCCCATGTAATTCTCCTTTCACACTAATTGTCATGATGACTAAAAAGTCTAAGCTAGAAATTTCAATGATACAACAAATTGTCCAGTGATGGCAAAAAAGAATTGTCCAGGCGGGTCTTCTTCGTTTTGGAATTGGAGCGCCCGTGGAGCGAACGAATGAGCACTGGAGCCGCACGGAGACGGAAACCGGAAGCCCCGAAGCCGCCGAAGTTAGAGACCCACCGATTCAGAGGGAGCGGGCCGGTCTTCTCCTAGCCCGCACTGAAGTGGATTGGCTTATTGCTGAGGAGCTTGGGGTTCAGGGTCACTGACAAGAAAGAGTTTTTGGATAATTCCACGACGGGGAAGATTCTCTGATTTTCCTGGATCTGGCGGAAGCACATGAGTTTGGTGAGGCTAGAATTTCATAAGATTCCTGAACCTGTGCCTGCCCGGTTCGATTACAACAAAAGCTCGCCTCAATTCTTCCTCGGAATGTTCATTCAAGACCCTGCTGAGTTCATGGCGCACTGCATTCTGAGTGGCCGGCAAGATACGAAGATAGATGACCCCTGCTCCCAATTCACTGACAAAGATTAGTCCGCCAAAATCCCTATCTCTCGTAACAAGGATACGGCGCTGATCGCGAGCGGCTCTGAGCAAATCCAAATCGCTTGCCCGGGAGAGATTGAGTCTTGCGACAGGAAGGGCATCGTGGCCCAAGCCAGCAAGGAAGCGGGCTGTACTTGCGTAGACGTCCTGGTCCAGGAGAAATTTCATGCGCCAACAGCCGCGATGTGAATCTCTTCGGCAGTCACGACGTCGATGGCGTATTGAATACTTGCACGAATATCCTCTATAAGGAGGTCGGGATAGTAGTCTTGAATGATCTTGTCAAACGGAATTCCGTCCCTCACCAATTCGAGCACATTCTGCACGGGGATTCGGGTCCCGGCGACACAGGGCTTCCCGAAATGGATATTGGGGTCAATTGCGATTCGCTCCTTCATGATTTTCGCCTCCATGTCCTTTTGCAAGCAAGGCTGCCTGGAAAAACCCACCCCAGGCAGGCGGCATTTCTTCATGCCCACCAAACAAATCGGCGACATTCCGCCTTTACCCACCCCAGATTACCAGACTATTTTTACACCAGAAACAGAAAAAGGACTCGCTATTTCTCGCAAATCCTTGATACTTCATGCTCCCTGGGACGGACTCCCTTCGCTTCTCTCAGGGCAAGCTCACCGCCTGATCAATGCCAGCTTCTTCGCACGGCGCCACCCTTTGATCTGCTTTTCACGTTTCGCGGCTGACAACTTGTCGGGATGTGGTTCAGAATAAAGCAGGACCGCTTTATGTTGGTTGATCCGGTGGTCGAGATCGGTCGTTATTCCAGTGTAGAGTTGCCCGTTTCTGTCGCAGATATAGACGCGCCACATGGTTCAGAACCCCAAGACAAAAGAGGCCCGGAGAATTCTCTCCAAGCCTCACTATTTTCTGGCTCCCCGGG
>PLSV01000226.1:0-155 GCA_003165235.1 Syntrophobacteraceae bacterium | reverse complement strand
TTCCCGTTTCGAGGCTGAGAATTCTTTCCAAGCCTCGCTATTTTCTGGCTCCCCGGGACGGACTCCCTTCGCTTCCCTCAGGGCAAGCTCACCGCCTGATCAATGCCAGCTTCTTCTCACGGCGGTGCCCCTTGATCTCTCTTTCCCGTTTCGAG
>PLSV01000284.1 GCA_003165235.1 Syntrophobacteraceae bacterium | reverse complement strand
CCATGCCCGGACCATGATCCTGCTCTATATGGCGCTGCGGCGGGCGCTTGGTCGCGCGCAGACGTGCGCGGCCAAATATTGCGGGGTGCGGGGAAGTCATTTCCCGCTCTTTTCGGTTGCCTCAACTTGAGCGCAACTTGGTATTAGATAGTCGCCCGGATTTAATGCTGCCTGTTCTTCATCTTGCGAAGGCGGATGCAGGAGGGGGTCACCTCAACCAGTTCGTCGTCCGTGATGTACTCCATAGCCTGCTCCAGACTGAACTGGCGTGGCGGGATGAGCCTCAGGGCCTCATCGGTCCCGGCGGCCCTGATGTTCGTCAGCTTTTTTTCCTTCGTGATATTTACCCAGATATCTTCCGAACGCGAATTCTCCCCTACGATCATCCCGGCATACACCGGCTCTCCAGGGTTCACGAAAATTGTCCCGCGCGGCTGCAAATGATAAATGGCAAAGGTGACTGACTTTCCATATCGGTCGGAAACCAGCACCCCATTGGGGCGGCCGGAGATATCTCCCGTGTGTGGCCGGTAGCCTGTCAAAAGCGTGTTCAGTATCCCCGTGCCGCGCGTTTGGGTCAGCAGCTCGCTGCGAGCGCCGATCAGACCGCGGGATGAAATGTCGAATTCAAGACGAACACGGCCAAACCCGTTGTTGATCATCCTGATCAACCGCCCGCGTCTGGCGTTAAGCATCTCGGTGACGATCCCTATGAAGCCCTCCGGAATGTCTATCGTAGTGAGTTCCATGGGTTCGCAGAGTTCTCCGTCAATTTCTTTGGTTATGGCTTTGGGCCTCGAAATGGAAAGCTCAAAACCTTCCCTGCGCATAGTCTCCACAAGAATGGCCAGTTGCAGTTCTCCCCGGGCGCTCACCCGGTATGATTCACGATTTTCCGCCTGCTCGACCCGCAGGCTCACGTTGTAGAGCAGTTCCTTGTCGAGGCGTTCCTTAATGTGACGGGAGGTCAGGTACTTGCCGTCTTTTCCCGCCAGAGGAGAGGAGTTGACGGAGAAGACCATCGATATGGTCGGCTCCTCAATGGTTATGACGGGCAGAGGGCGCGGGTCCGCCGGGTCGCCCAGCGTATCTCCTATGAAGATGTCGTCCAGTCCGGCGACCCCGGCTATATCGCCTGCTTCGGCAGTTTGCCTGTCCACCCGGTTTAGCCCCTCATAGGTATAGAGCGCGCTCAGAGAAGCCTTTCGCGACCCGCCGCCGGCCTTGAGGAGCATGACCTCCCTGCCGTGTTGCAGTGTGCCGTTGACGATTTTGCCAATCGCGACCCTTCCGACATAGTCGCTGTGATTGAGAGTTGTGACCAGAAACTGAAGGGGAGCTTCTGGGTCGTATGACGGTGCGGGAATGGACGAAAGGATAGTATCGAACAGCGGGACCAGGTCGTGTCCCCGGCCTTCGGGATCGGTCAGCGCTACTCCCGCCCTGGCGTTAGTGTAGAGCACGGGAAAGTCGAGCTGATCTTCAGTTGCCCCCAGGTCTATGAAAAGATCGTAGGTTTCATCAAGGACCTCACTTATTCGCCGGTCCGGCCGATCGATTTTATTTATGACCAGAATCGGCGGCAAACCCATCGCCAGGGCCTTTCCGAGGACGAACCGCGTCTGAGGCAGCGGTCCTTCAGTCGCATCGACCAGCAGCAGGACCCCTTCGACCATGTTAAGGGTGCGTTCCACCTCGCCGCCAAAGTCCGCATGGCCGGGAGTATCGACTATGTTGATCTTTACTCCTTTGTATATAATGGCCGTATTCTTCGCCATGATCGTGATGCCCTTTTCCCGCTCCAGATCGAGACTGTCCATCACCCGCTCGGCGACCTGCTCGTTGTCCCGGAAAATGCCGCTCTGCCACAGCATGGCGTCAACGAGGGTCGTTTTACCGTGATCTACGTGGGCGATAATGGCAAGATTACGGATGTCGTTTCGTTTTTGCATGATATTTACCTTCCTTATGGTTCCTTATGGGTACGCGACCGAATTTGACATTTTATCCGATTTTCTCTAAGAAAGCCTGTATCTTAATGCAGGCGCTGCAGAATCGATGGAGATATGATGACGCTCTGGGTGGATGCCGATGCATGCCCTGGAACAATCAAGGAGCTGATTATCCGTGCGGCGAAGCGGCTCAAAATTCCAGCCGTCTTTGTCGCGAATAAATTTATCAGCATCCCTGAATCCATCTACGTCTCGAGCCGCAGAATCGGGGCCGACCCTGAAGCCGTCGACATGCATATAGCCCAAAACGCCCAGCCGGGTGATGTTGTGGTTACACAGGATATCCCGCTGGCCTCCGTCCTCGTGCCAAATGGAATAATAGTCATAAGCACAAGAGGGGAACTTTTCACGGAGGAAAATATCGGGGAGCGGCTTTCAATCCGCAACTTCATGCAGGACCTCCGCGATGCAGGCGGCATTACGCCCGGTCCCAAAGAATTCGCTCAGAAAGACAGGCAGCGTTTTGCGGATACGCTGGACAGGGTGCTGACCAGGCGGCTGAAACCAAAAGCCGGTTAAGCGCGAAGCGCATGGTGGACCCTGAACCGGACGGTAAGAAAAAGAGCACGAGGCAATACGTGGAAGATGAAAAACAGCGGGTACGAGTATCGTGAGCAAATAGATATTCGGGTTAGCGGACTTACCGTTCTGGCCTACCTGGTCCGCAAATATCGCCATTCCTCCGAAACTGCCTGGCGCGACCGGCTCGAAAGAGGCCAAATTTCCCTGGATGGCCGCCAGATCCCGTGTGACACAGTTCTCAAACCGGGGCAATGGCTCCTTTGGCGCCGCCCTCCCTGGGATGAGCCGGATGCGCCGCTCACATACTCCATGCTCTATGAAGACGACGACCTGCTGGCGGTGGCAAAGCCTTCCGGACTCCCTACCCTGCCCGGCGGCGGTTTCCTCGACCACACCCTCCTCAAGCTCGTGAGAAAAAGCCGGCCTGAGGCGACGCCCATCCATCGGCTGGGGCGGGGGACCTCGGGCGTCGTTCTGTTCGCACGCTCCGCACGGGCCCGCTCCTATATTTGCGCGGCCTGGCGGCGAAATGAGGTTGGCAAGATCTACCGGGGGCTGGCCACGGGCTGCCCGGTTGAGGATAATTTCATTATCGAGGCGCAGATCGGACCTGTTCCGCATCCAAAGATTGGAACCGTTAACGCCGCCTGCCCGGACGGCAAATTCGCTTTGAGCAGGGTAAGGGTTCTGGAGCGCAGGGCCAGCACGTCATTATTCGAGATAGGGATCGAGACGGGAAGGCCCCATCAGATCCGCATTCACCTTGCATTCGCAGGATACCCGCTGGTGGGGGATCGTCTCTACGCAGCGGGAGGAACCATCAAAGATCTGGAGACGCTCCCCGGAGATACAGGCTATCTTTTACATGCCGAACGTCTTTGTTGTAGTCATCCGGCAACTGGGCTGCCTTTCGAAATCCAGTGCCCCCCTCCTGCCGAACTCGCGTTGGGACTCTCGCAAGAGTCTCCCGCGGGCTAATACGAAGTTGCGTTCAAGTTGGCGCCAAAAA
>PLSV01000029.1 GCA_003165235.1 Syntrophobacteraceae bacterium | reverse complement strand
TTATTTACGGACAAGCCCTTAATCACAAGCACTTCATCCATCTCCACAAGGAACAGTCCCAACACGCAGGAATCATTGTCTGTACGTTCGATCCGGATTTCATGGGGCAGGCTCAACGCATACATATCGCCATTGAGTCCGAAGGCCATCTTTCCAGAAAGCTGATTCGGGTTAATCTGCCCACATAGCAGCCAAAAAGAAACTCAAGATTCGAAGAATTAGAGAGATTGCCAGTTTTTATGTGTCTTGTCATTCTCCATATTGATAACACATGAGGGGTACACAATGCACACTGTACGCGTCAACATAAGCCTTCCGGAAGAGCTTCTCAATGAGATCTCTCGCGAGATCGGCCCCCGAAAAAGAAGCCGTTTCATTACACAAGCCATTGCCAGGTCCCTTAAGGAATTGAAGGACCAAAAGCTCGCAGGCGAATACGAGGAAGCTGCATCGGAGATATCAAGAATCGATCAGGATCTCGAGGGGGCCGTAGCCGATGGCCTCGATTAAGCGAGGGGACGTTTTTCTGGTCAATTTCGACCCAACCGTGGGCGCCGAGGCCACAAAAAACCGGCTCGCAGTAGTGGTTTCCAACGACATCAACAACGCCCATTTGCCCATTGTCTCCATCCGAGGACGGTGGACAAAATCCGGCTCATCAAGAAACTTGGCCGTCTGCCTCAAAGCATCATGAAAGAGGTGGCCCGGGCTCTGAAACTGCACTATGAGCTGGACTGATCCTGCGTGTCAGTCGCTCGATCCGAGCTTTGCGATTTCTTTGTCCGTCAGGGGGACGGGGACCTTTCCTTCCTCCAGCATGGAGGCGTAGAAAAGAACTTTTGCACAGTGTTCGAGCTTTTCCATGCGCATGCAGGCTTCCACCAGGCTCCCGCCGAAAGTGAGCGCCCCGTGCCTTTTGAGAAGTATCGCCCGGCTGTCCATGACATAAGGCTCGATTGACTGCGGGACCTCATCGGTCGATGGAGTTGCGTAGGGCGCAACGGGAACTTTGCCCAGCATGAACCAGACTTCGGGCAGGGCTTTCGAGTTGAACGGGAACCCGGCCAGTGTGAACGCCGTCGCCACAGGCGGGTGCGCGTGCACTACCGCCGAAACGTCGGGCCTCATGCGGTAGACGTGGACGTGCATTCGTATTTCGTTTGACGGCCTCATCGGGCCTTCCAGAAGATTTCCCTGCATAGAGGTTTTTGCGATCTCTTCGGGCTCGAGGTCCCCCTTTGAAACCCCGCTCGGGGTTATCAGCATGCAGTCCCCGCCGGTCCTGCAACTGACATTGCCGTCACTTGCCGCAATCAGCCCCTGGCTCTCCAGCTTGCGGCAGACCTTGATTATCTCCTGACGTAAACTCCGCTCTTGACTATCCATCCTGCTCCCCCCAAAATCGCGCCTTGACCGGCGCTCGGTCGTAATGGCTCACCGTAAAATGTGGGTCTGATAAATCAGGAGCCTGGCGCACGCGTTTTTTCCTGGAAAAACGCGAAGCCTGGATACCTGGTTCACGCGAAGCTGCGAAGCCGCGAAGAAAGAAAGAATAGGCCGAGGTTAGGGAAATCGCCTTCGAGAGTCCGCCAGGCCCCACACATGTGGAGAATTACATATTATACTTTACAGCCTTGCAGGCGCCAGACCGAATAGAATCTCCAAAGGAGAAGAAAATATGATCAGGTGGTTCAAACGAAAGAAAAAGAAAGATCACGAGCAAGAAAGGGAGAGTTTGCGGGGAACGGAGACCGGGGAAGAAGAGCCCGATGAGGATGTCTCCCCAGGGGAAACCGGGGTCCCGGAGGAAGCGGCCGTGGCCCAAACCGTAGAGGAATCCGAACCTGAAACGACTCCTTCCGCCATGGCCGGCGAGGATGAGACACTGGAGGAGGAAGATGAGGCCCAAGAAGAAGATGAAGCCCCGGAGGAGGGCGTCGCTAAAGGGGGTTTTTTCAGGCGCCTCCGCATGCGGCTCAAAGGAACGCGGGAGAAATTCGTCCACCGGATAGATCGGCTGGTTCTCGGCAAAAAGGTCATAGATGATGATCTGCTCGATGAACTGGAAGAAATTCTCATTACCTCCGACCTGGGGGTGAGAACCACCGGGATGCTGCTCCGCAAGGTCACCGACAAGGTGAAGCGAAAAGAGTTGAGCGATCCCGCCCGGCTCCGTGAGCAGATACGTGAGGAAATAAGGTCCGTTTTGAGTGTTGAGGCTCCTGTGCTCGATTACCGTGCGCACAAACCATTGGTCGTCATGATCGTGGGAGTAAACGGCACAGGCAAGACTACGACCACCGGAAAGCTTGCCCGCCAGTTGAAACGTGAGGGCCTGAAACCGATGCTCGCGGCCTGCGATACCTTCCGGGCCGCCGCAGTGGAACAGTTGTCAATCTGGGGCGAGCGTACCGGGGTCCCGGTGGTGAAGCAGAAAAGCGGATCGGACCCTTCCGCTGTGGCCTTTGACGCGCTCGATGCGGCGGTTGCGCGCGATATCGACGTCTTGCTGATGGACACGGCAGGCCGCATGCACACCAAGGTCAATCTGATGGAGGAGCTGAAAAAAATCCACCGGGTCATCAACAAGAAGATGCCGGAGGCCCCGCACGAGGTGTTCCTGGTCCTCGACGCCTCAACGGGCCAGAATGCGCTCTCGCAGGCGAAGCTCTTCAAGGAGGGCATAGGCCTCACAGGGCTGATTTTGACCAAGCTCGACGGCACCGCCAAGGGCGGTATTATCGCTGCGATTTGCGATGAGCTTCAGGTCCCGGTTCGCTATATCGGGATCGGAGAGCGCATCGATGACCTGCGCCCGTTCGACGCCGAGGAGTTTACAAATGCGTTGTTTTGATTCGGGGGTAAGGTGTGATGACCGGTTTGCAGTTTATGCGGGCTTTTATCTCCGTTGACGGAGGAGAGAAGCGAATCCCCACATAGATAAACAGGGAGCCACTTTATAGGCATCCGCCCGACATGTGCAGCACTGAGACTGGGACACTGGATTCGAACCAGTGGACGTCCTTTACCGTGATCATAGATACACCTTACTTCCGATGCAACACGAGCGCAGACTTGGGCGCCACCGACCGAATAAGGCGCTCGGCATTGTAGGCGGGGATGATGAGTGTAACGGTCATCTATTAATTCGGGGATGTCACAGAGGGAGTTAAGTGCGTGGTTTTAGATCTTTTATTCTTGCTTCCCTCTCACCGTATAACAACGCTGCCACAAAAGGCAGCAGCCAAATTACGCGTGCTTGATAACGATCATGAGGTGTAGAAAGTGCTCCACATATCGCAGCATTTGCAAATATTCCCACAAAAACTATCGCTGTGAATAATCCAAGTCTTGATTTAGGGTATATTTTGTTTCTATCAGAAACAAAGAAGTGCCAAAGTATATAAAGTACGCCTGCACAGATACAAAGCAAAATGACATACGACATAAGCATGATCGGCATCCTGCCTTGCCATGCTCGTGTTTTTTTAATGCCTTCCATATATGTAGCTGGTAAATTGTCCTCAAAGAAATAAGCGACTGGCGATGAGTAGTTGAAGTCTTCAAGACCAACTAGACAAAGTTGGGTGAAAGTGTTTTTTGCTGAAGCCAGTATTTGATTAATGGGATCGTAAGCAAGAACGGCTAATGCAAAACGATACTGTTCATCTCCAAGAGAGCGTCTTGTTGAAGGATCAGAAATCATAAATCCACCCACTTTTGGATCCAGCGACCAAAGAAAGTTGTCAGAGCTTTTAACTGGTAACAGATTAACAAACCGGCAAGCAGTATAATCTGCTCCAGGACATCTTTCTTTCAAAAACGCCGATCCCGGACCATCCGCCATTAACCTTGCCATTATAAAGGGTGGACGGATAGGTTTCAGCCCAAAAGCTTTCTGCACTCCGAACTCAAATGCCACCTCGCCTGCAAAACCCACAATAATCGCAAAGAAGGCAACAGCAAATCCTTTCCAGAAAATAGGCTTCCTGCTCACGAGAGAATGCAATAACTCAAATATCACGATAAAAATTGCTATCAGAAGATGAGAAGAATGAAACAATACCGCTGCACATAAGAGAGCCGTCCAAAGGTAAATTAGCAATCGGACCATTGTCTTGCCCAAGGCGAATATATTCGCCAAGGCGAGAATGGTGATGCCGGCAAAAATATCTGGCATGAGAAATGAAATATAGAATGCCACTGGTGTTGTCGCTGCGAGAGCAACGCTGATGATCGCAAGGTCCTTCCAGCGAAAGCCAAAAGCTTCGCAAAGTGTTAGACCAATCGCGACCATGACCACAACTGCCTGAAGCAAAACGCTTGTCCAAAATTGCCCAATCAGGCTGCCAAAGTACAGGAGTACTCCGTAATATACTGAACGTCCTGAAAGAAAGGCTTGATCCGCTATGGAACTCAGGTTTTTGACAGTTCCATCTTTGCCAGGACTCAGTGAATTCCTAACGAACGACAGGGTCCATTGAGACTGAAGTCCCGTTGCTTCTGCAATTCCAGTGTCAGCTCCACGGATATAACTTGCGGTGTCATAAAAGAAAAATGGTTGGCCGTTGTATAGAGATGGCCACATAAAGACAAACAACGAACAGGCTATGAAAAAAAGCGGGACACCAATTCTTTTCCAAGTTTCACTTTTGTGGCTTAGATAAAACATACTATCTCTCAGCTCTCTGTCGGACACTTTTTGCTTGACCTCGATCCAGCTTTATTACCCGCTAGCCTGGATTCCCACTTTAGTTTTCTGACTTAATGCCACGTTCGTTATCACCCGAACTTAAGGCGGAGGCGTCTGTCCTCGAGCCATCGCGCACGGACATCGGTATTTGGGAAATCCATAGCGACCAACTGCGGATTATGTGCCGCGTTTATGAAAGTGAACCGTTATTTCATTTTCGGTAACGCTCATGTTGGCTGTGGCATTCATCAAATCACGAAAAATATGCTTCGACCTGGCTGCTTAGTAACCATTTTGAGGATATTGACGGGACATTATTGACCCTGCCCCCAATGTATTCTCCAGGTGAAAAATCGGGGGTTCTCATGGCATCCTTGACGTGCTCCAATTCCTGCCCTCGATCTTTTATGCCGGCATAGACAATGATCCCGGCTGGGGGCAGTAAAACCGCGAGTATGAGCAGCAGCAATTTTCTCCGAATGGACCATGATGTCACGATTCTCTGGAGAAGCACAATGGGTTCCCTTTATGGAGGAAGCCAATAATCGACGCAACCACTGTGATCTCGATCCTTGCCAGTTCCAGGCATGGAACCGATGACACTATATATCGGGACCGGTGAGAAAGCGAGCGCACGTCCATCACGCATGATAGACCATTCCTCGGTCGGCCTTCGCGCTATGCGGCGTACATCGCACAAGGTTGTTTATTCGTCTACCATTCGAGGAGGAATGACATGGAACGATTCTTAAAGCCCTCAGAAATAAGAAAATTAAGCGTGGCTGAACGCATGCTCATAGTCGAAGAAATATGGGACAGCATTGCCGCGGACCAGGAATTGATGGAAGTGACGGAAGCTCAGAAAAAGGACTGGATCGCGGGATTGCCTTGCACGATGCAGCCCCGAGCCAGTGCAAGTCATGGGAGGAAACCAGGCTTCCCGCGAACGCCCAACGCGCCATATAGACGTGTCGCGCGGTCGGCCTGCCCGCTACGCGCTCGCATGACACGGAGTGGTTATTTTTTTTCGGTAGGGTACTATATAAGTTTATCATACGAGGGATAGACTAAAGGCTGCGAAATGAAGCGCCCGATTCTGATACGAGCAATCAGGGCGCGGGTGATTTCCCTGTCCAGGCGTCAGAGGAAGCCGTGGGACTGAACGGGGACCCGCAATACCGTGGAATAAGCGGATCGTCCCGCGTAAAAGCTTTTTTACTAAGTTCCTCCAGCCTGTTATCGCTTTCAAACTCGCGGGGTCGGCATTGATTCACACGATCGGGGTGAAACAGGTAATTCCAATCCTCCTCCAAGTTTTTGCAAACCCACCCGGCATTATCCAAGGCAGGCGATGAAACTTGAGCGAAACCTGTGTGAACAAATACGGTGGGGAAAAGCATCGCAGATACGACGAGCAACATTGCCGAAGTGATTGCAGTTCGCAAAGAATTCATTTTTTGATTCCCTCCTGACTGCAAATTTAAGCACACGCCATGTGAATTTCTAATAAATCTTCGGAAGCAACGAACAAGCACGATTTATTTAAGGGGGAAAAGGCTCCTGACGAGGAAACCCGAGCGCTTGGCGGCGCATCTCAAGTGGGGTTACTCTTCGTAATGGAAAACGGCGTCCACGTCTCGTGAACCGCGCAGCAGGCGGATAATTTCGACACCCCCGGCGATGTGGCGGTAGAATATGACATATCTACCAACCGGCAAGCTTCGCAAGCTTTCCGCCAGTTCATCCCGCCCGCGGCCCATGTTGGGCTGGGCCGCCAACGCCTGAAATTTCTGCTCAATCGTTTCAACAAAAGCATCCGCCCGGGCCTCGCTGTCATCCGCGATATTATCCCAAATTTCGGCAAGGTCGATTCCGGCGCGGGCGCTTGATGATTACAGGCATTTATGCCTCGATGCTAGGGTTTGTTCTCGCGGCTCTTCTCTTGCGGCCCTCCTGCTTAATCTCTTCGGGGTCCCACGGCGTCGGCGCGCCGCTGTTAAGTCCCTCGCGAATATCCTGCCGCAACCGATCGAGCCTGGCTGCACGCACGCGGTCTTGCTCTTCCATAAGACGCAACGCTTCGCGGACAACTTCGCTTGCCGATGTATAGAGACCGGACGCCACTTTCATCCGCACCATATTTTCAAGCTGAGGGGTTAGGTTGACGTTCATCGTCATGGCGACCTCCGGTTTCCTTCATGGGTGATTTTTAACCATATCAGTCGTTGTGACAATATGGCCATGTTTGCCAATTGTCAACTGTCTCCAAAATCAGCCCTAAGGCGCTGCAGCGCCATATGCGCTAACAGCCGGTCTCTGACTGTGCGGGCCTTGCCCGCGATTAATGCAGGGGTGCGAAATGCGGTCTCCACGCTCCGCGAGAGCCTGCCGCGGACCAGATCCGGGGTGGGAGGATGATTTTTCACTCTAAAGATCCCCCGCACCCCACCTGGGATTTTGCCCGCATTCTTCTCTTTATTCCTCATCCCCTTTGCTCTTGGCCTCTTCAATCAGCTCGAGCAAAGAGGCGATCTTCTCTTTGGGTTTTCTGCCTGCAAGCTCCTCCCACTTTTGCGGCGAAAGCCTTTTCCTGAGGTATGCCTCAACCGGAAAGAAGGTCTGCCAGCAGACTACAATCCGATGACATGGAAGGTCCCCGGCTTCCTGCAGGCAATATGTGAAAGGCGCCTCCCCACCCAGCCTGGGGCACCTCATCCAAAGTCCTTCGCTCGTTTTCGAGCACTGCTCCATCTCGCTCAAGGTTTTGGAAAGCCTTCGATTGATTTCAGCGCCCGCTCAATTTCCTCGTCGGTCAGCCTGTGCTGGGTGAGCTTTCCCGAAAGGAAAGCGTCATAGGCGGATAGATCGATTAATCCGTGACCGCTGAAGTTGAACAGGATCACCTTTTGCTTTCCTTCCTGCTTCGCGCGCTCTGCTTCCTGAACCACGGCGGCTATTGCGTGATTGGTCTCCGGCGCCGGGATCACCCCCTCGGACCTCGCCCATTTTACTCCTGCCGTGAAAGTCTCTATCTGGTCATAGGCCCTTGCCTCGGCGATGCCCTCCTTTACAAGATGGGAAACTATGGGGGCCATTCCGTGGAACCTCAGCCCGCCGGCGTGGATCGACTCGGGCAAAAAGTCGTGACCAAGCGTGTGCATGGGCAGAAGGGGCGTGGTCATGGCTGTATCCCCGAAGTCGTATGCGAACGGACCACGGGTCAGAGTCGGGCAGGACGCCGGCTCGGCAGCAACTAATGAGATCTTTTTGCCGTGGATTTTGTCGCGTGCGAACGGAAGGGAAATTCCGGCAAAATTGCTGCCCCCGCCTGCGCATCCCATCACCACGTCGGGATATTCGCCTATTTGGGCAAGCTGTTTTTGGGCCTCGAGGCCGATAACGGTCTGATGGAGCAGCACGTGATTGAGAACACTGCCAAGAGAGTAACGGGAATCCTTGTTGCCAACGGCGTCCTCGATGGCTTCGCTTATGGCGATTCCCAGGCTCCCCGGAGAGTCCGGATTTTCAGCCAGGATTTTTCGTCCCGCCCGCGTCCTGTCGCTCGGACTCGGGATGCACTCGGTCCCCCAGGCAGCCATCATAAGGCGCCGGTAAGGCTTTTGATCGTAGCTGATCCTCACCATGAAAACCCTGCACTCCAGGCCGAACATCGCGCAGGCCATGCTAAGAGCGCTCCCCCATTGGCCCGCCCCGGTTTCCGTCGACAGCCGCTTTATGCCGAAAGCCTTGTTGTAGTAGGCCTGTGCGATCGCCGTATTGGGTTTGTGGGATCCGGGCGGACTTGCCCCTTCGTACTTGTAGTAAATCTTTACAGGGGCATCGAGGATCTTTTCGAAGTTGCGCGCGCGGCAAAGCGGCGTTGGACGCCATAGAAGGTATTTCTCGAGCACCGGTTCCGGGATGTCTATCCATCGGTCGGTCGCAACTTCCTGCTCGATCAGATTCATGGGAAACACAGGGGCAAGGTCCTCGGGACCAACCGGTTTGCCCGTTCCGGGATGTAGCGGCGGGCTCATCGGCGTGGGCATGTCGGACAGGATATTGTACCATTGCCTCGGGATTTCATTGTCTGCCAGGACGACCTTCATCTGTTCCATTTCTTGTTTTCCTCCTGCCTGTTGAGGGTTGGAAACTAAGCGGCCAAAAGACAAAAAAAGCCGTGGGGCCAGGTCTACAAATCAAACCTGGCCCCACGGCCCTTAACTTATGCAAAACGGGGCTTATGTGGACAGGCTCACCTCGAAGCCTGCCACAACCACACCATGGATGAATTCTTCAAAAAGGCCGCCACCATACACTCCTGTCAATGTGAAGACCGTACTTAATACAACAAAAAGCTCAATGTCAAGAAAACTTTTGATCAATTAAGAATTTTGCCGCCTCCGTGTCAAAAGCAAGACGCGGGGACGTGGAGACGTGGAGACGCGGTGACACGGAGATGAGGTGACGCGGGGACTAGACCTCTCTCCTTCTCCGCATCTCCCCCTCTCCGTGTCTATTTCTTCCTCCACCTGGCCGAAAAGAAACCATCCACGTCATGCTTATGCGGCCAGGACCGGCAGTAAGGTCCCGACACCATTTCCCCGCAGGCGTTAGGCAGGTTTTCGGCCGCCGATTCCATGGCAAGTTCCGGGTGTGATTCGCTCAGGTGGTGGGCCACGGATTCGTTTTCTTCCCTGAAAACCGTGCAGGTTGCATAGACCACTACTCCGCCGGGTTTTAGAAACTGTGCGGCATGAGAGAGCAGCTCTTTCTGGAGCCGGGACAGCCGGTAGGGATCTTTTATGTGCCTGCGCCACTTGATGTCGGGCTTTCGCCGCATCGTCCCCAGCCCGGTGCATGGGGCGTCAAGCAAAACCCGGTCAAAAAGACCGATCGATTGCGGTCGAAGCATCAGGACATCTTCAGCAAGGGAGCGGATTATCGTTATCCCCTGCCTGAGGGCGTTTTTGCGGGCCTCTTCGAGTTTCCAGGCCGATTTGTCAACGCAGAGCACCTCGCCCTCGTTTTTCATCATGATGGCAATGTGGGCCGACTTAACGCCCAAACCGGAGCAAAGGTCGAGGACGCGCTCTGCGGGCAAGGGAGCGAGCATAAAGGAAACCATCTGCGAGGCCTCGTCCTGCGCCTGCAGCCAGCCCTGGCGGAAAGCAGCCGTCGCGGTCATGTCGCGCCTCGGCGCTTTTGCCCTCAGCGCCTGTTGCAACCAGGGTGAAGGCGCTGCGTCGATTCCTTCGGCCTTCAAGGATTCAATTGCGTCTTCGCGCGAGGTTTTGAGTGTATTGACCCGGAAAACCGCCGGGGCGATCAGGTTGTTCGACTCGCAAAAAAGCCCGGCTTCTTCGAAGCCGATCTCATCGATCAGCCTGCGTACGAGCCAAACCGGGTGTGAGGTCATTACAGCCATATGGGCCGCCGGGTCCTTCAGCGGATCGGGCCAGTTCCACCCGCCGCCTCCGGCGCAAGACTCCCGGGTAAGTCCGCCCAAAGCCGAAGGCCTTGGGCAATTCGCCTGCGGCGGCTCGCCGCCGCCTTTTCTAGCCGCTTCGCGCAAAATTGCGTTTATGAACCTGACGACATAAGGGGGCTGGCTGCTCTTGGCGATATCAACCGTATCGTTTACGGCTGCATGGTCCGGCACGCGGTCGAGAAACAGAATCTGATAGAGGGCCAGCCGAAGGAGGACCCGTACAGCAGGAGCGATCTTGCCGGGCCTCGTCCTGCTAAGCTCATCGATGTGCCAGTCGAGCCGGCCCCGCCACCGCACAACACCATATACAAGCTCGGTGAGAAGCGCCCGGTCACGCTCGTCGAGCCGCGAGCGGCGCTCGAGGGCGGTCCGGATCAACCGGTCGGGATGGGAAGCCTTCTGCTCGATGTTCAGCAGAATCTGGTAAGCGAGGGTTCGTGATGTGACCATGTTCAGGGAGCAGTGAACAGCAAGAAATAACTCATCTTGGTTCTATCGCTTCGCGAGGAGCAGTGAGCACCGAACGGGTGCGTCCTCTTCACTGTCCACACTTTCCCGGAAGGACTTCCCGAAGCACGGATTCGACCCGATCCAAAGCCACCCGGGTATTGAGGCACGGTCCGAAGGGGCGCTGATTGAAAATGCCGTAAACGGGCAGCGGGGTGGTGTCCTGGATACCGCTTGTCAGGTCCCGCTCGCATGCAACGGCTATAATCAGGTCGGGACGGACCTCGATGACTATCCTACGCGCAATGGTTCCTCCGGTGGCGACCGCGATGTGCACGCCGTATTTTTCAGCAAGCCCAAGAAGGTCCTTTATGCTGCATTTGCCGCAGCGTTTACAGTTCTGCGCCTGGTGGGTGACCTTCACCAGGCAGTCTTTATCCTGCAGGCAGTGCGGCATCAGGAGCAGGACGGAACGCGGGGGACTTCCGTTGCGGCACTGGGCCAGAACAAGCTCGTTGTTTACCGCGACAAACGCATGCTGGACCTGTTCGCGGCGAAAGCCCGCCAGCCTGCCGAGGCCGACCAGTATGGGCAGGAGCAGCTTGATCGCAACACTGCGGAGCTTTCGCGAAAAAGGAACATCACGGCCCAGGGCGAAAACGGCGATCAGGACCCCGAGGCTTCCGAGCAGCACGGCGCCAACCAGGGCTGTAAGGATTGCCATTATAAGTGGAAGGTGGGCGGAAATCCTGCTGAAACCGTAATAGGGCACTATGTAGAGAAGGATCAGAATGGCGGTGGCGATGATCCCGAAAAGCACGACAAGAGATATTACGATCCGCTTTTCAGAACCGGCGGCGGGCTGGCTGAAACCGGCAAAGGATTCCTTTTGGGGCAGTTCCGTCGGTTTTTCCACGTGAGTCATTCCAGAAACGAGCCTCTCGGTATAGGCCTGCCGCAAGCGAATTCACCCGCCCGCATGCGCCGCAGTCCCTCCAGTTGAAGCTCCCCGATGCACAGGGACTGAGCGCGGGCCCCGGTAACTATGAGGCCACAGTCCGCCATGCCGGCCACCTCGCCCGGAGCTCCGGCCGCCGCCCATGGAAATGAGGCGGCCCGGAAGCACTTGACCCTTTTGCCTCCCAGCGCAAACCACGCGCCCGGCGCCGGATCAAACGCCCGGACCTTATTTATAATATCTTTTACCGGAGAATTCCAATCAATCCGAAGCTCCTCTTTTTTGATCGGAGGGGCGTAAGTAACCGAACCTTCATCCTGAATGCGGGGAGCAATCCGTCCTGCCGTCCAGTCGCGCAGGGCTTCGACCAAAAGCTCCGCGCCATGTTCGGCAAGAGCCTTGTAAACCGTCCCGAAAGTATCCTCGGGACCTATCGAGACTTCTTTTTGCGAAAGCACCGGCCCGGTGTCCATCCCGGCGTCGAGGAGCATTATCGAGACGCCCGTCAGGCCCTCCCCGGCCATTATGGCGCGCTGGATGGGGGCGGCCCCCCTGTAGCGCGGCAAAAGAGACCCGTGGACGTTCAAAGTTCCCAGAGGGAAAATATCAAGGAAAGACTGGGGAAGAATCTGTCCGAAAGCTGCTACCACAGCGCACTCTGTACCGTATGCCCTGATCTTTTCGATAACTTCGGCACCGCGGACGCGTTCGGGCTGGTATATCGGAACCCCTGCTTCATTCGCCAAGGTTTTGACAGGCGATTCACAGATCTTGCGGCCCCTGCCGCTCGGGCGGTCGGGCTGGGTGACTACAAGGCGGACCCCAGCCTTGCATTCCAGCAATTTTCGCAGACACGGCACGGCAAAGTTCGGGGTCCCAAGAAAGACTAGTCCAGGCACAGCAGCGTTTCTTCCCTTTCCTCCTTAGATTTCTTTTTCCATCTTCTTTTGAAAATGTCCCTGGCGATCGGGCTTATCCGGTCGATAAACAGTTTTCCTTCCAGGTGATCCATTTCATGCTGGAGCGCAATTGCAAGCAGGCCCTCGGCAGCTATTTCGATCTTCTCGCCCCGGCGGTCAAGCCCGCGCACCACGACCTCTTCGTGCCTCACTACACTAGCAAAATATTCCGGCACGCTGAGGCAGCCTTCCTCGAACGTTGTCTCGCCTCGAGCACTTACCATCTCGGGATTTATGAGCACAATCAGCCCGGATTCAGATTCGTCGCGCTGAATATCTATTACCAGCACACTGAGCGGGCGGCCCACCTGGTTTGCCGCAAGACCGATTCCCGGCGCGTTATGCATCGTCTCGACCATGTCGTCTATGAGACGCTGAATGCCGTTGTCGATATTTTTGACTCGTTCGGCCTTTTGCCGCAATACAGGGTCAGGATATATACAGATGGGAAGAAGCGACACTTAAATATTTCCTTGAATAAAGAGTTGAGGCGGCGGAACCGCGCCCATGATCCCGCCGCAAAGTTGTGCGGGCGGCGGGGCCTGTCCCGGACATGATCCGAAGGCCTTAAGTCATCTATTGTAAACCCTTGGCCAACTATTTTCAACGGGTATCAGGCATCCGGCGCCCTGTATGGGTTCATGCGGGTTGGAGGCCGGCCGCCGGTATCCAGGACCCGATTATCCGAATGCGCGGCACGAATCGTGCAATGTTCGAGTAGGCCTTCACCACGAAGGGTGGCGCATAACATTATGCGCAAAGTGGGGTGAACGGCTGCTTGTTTTATTGCCTTGCCGAGTTCCGGAAATGATTGTTTGGTGTTGTTAACAAGTCTGTCATACGAGGAGTCACTGGTGCAATACAGGAACGGTTTTGCCGAAAATCCGAAAATAAGCGTAATAATCCCCGCCAAGAACGAGGCTGAGGGAATCGAATCGATAATCGGCAGAGTCCGCAAGGCCCTGGAGGAAATCGGCCGCAGCTATGAAATCATCGTGGTGGATGACGGATCTACCGATGCAACCGCTCAGAGGGCCCATGAGGCAGGCGCCACAGTCCTTTGTCATCCGTATAACATAGGCAACGGGGCCGCGATAAAAAACGGCATCCGGTATGCGAGGGGATGCTGCCTTGTAATGCTCGACGCCGACGGCCAGCACCCGCCCGAAGAGATTCCTGCTCTGCTGGAAATGCTCGAAAGATATCACATGGTCGTGGGCGCGCGCACATCGAATTCGGAGACGAGTTTTCATCGAAACCTGGCCAACAGGATCTACAACCGGTTTGCCTCATACGTGTGCGGCCGCCCCATCGAAGACCTCACCTCCGGCTTTCGAGCGATCAGGGCCGGCGCCGCAAAGGAGTTCGTGACGCTTCTGCCCAACACCTTTTCCTACCCTACGACGATAACCCTGGCCACAGTGCGCTCCGGCTACAGCCTCGCTTACCTTCCGATAACAAGCCCTAAGCGCGCAGCGGGCAGCAAGAGCAAGATCAAGCTCCTGAGGGACGGATCGCGCTTCTTCCTGATAATTTTCAAAATAACGACCCTGTTTTCACCCATGAAGATTTTTCTTCCAGCCAGCATCTTTACCTTTCTGGTTGGAGTCGGCTATGGTCTCTATAAAGTTCTTATGCTGGACGTCCGCTACGGTCCGACATCCCAAATGCTGATCGTATTCGCGGCGCTGATCTTTTTCATCGGGCTGGTGTCCGAACAGATCACCCAACTGCGGTTCGACCGCAGCATCCCGTTTGCTGGCGAAAGACTAAAGAGGTATACAGGTCCGGAGAGGCGAATGTCGCAGGCGGCGGCTGAGGAGCCGCAGCCGGGATCGGCCCTCAAACCTTCGGCGGCGCCTGTCAGCCGGGATAACGAGTTATCCGGTTTTGAGCAGATTTAGACGCCATCCATACGAAATTCTTCGTATCTTCGGGTAAAAAACTTTTCGGGAGGTTGGCTGAGCGGCGGGCGCGCCGG
>PLSV01000219.1 GCA_003165235.1 Syntrophobacteraceae bacterium | reverse complement strand
ACTAACGTGGGAATCCAGGCTAGCAAGCCAGTCGGCTGCTCCCTTACTCATGGCTTCAAGACCCTGATCGTAGCCTCTTTGGGAGGTGAGAAAAACAATCGGGGTCATGGCGCCTCTGCTTGCGGCCTCTTGCATGAGTTCCAGCCCAGAGCGCCCTTTGAGCCGGTCGTCCATCAGACAGACATCGAACTCACCGGAAAGGATTGCATCCAGCGCAGCCCTGTAATCCGAAACCCACTTGAGGATGAATTCAATGGAATAGAGATCTGAGAGCAGGTTCCGAACCATTATGTAGTCGTTCTTATCATCATCGATGAGAAGAACCCTTATGGGATGGATCTGCATAGTCATCTGGGCTCCAGGAGACTTAGGGGTGCGCATCTCAGTTCATAAATTAGCGTATTGTGAATCTACTACATGAAATCTCAACATACAAAGATATCTTTACAAGGAGGGGGCCTGCAGCCGAGTGTAAAAATCCTCTGGATACTTGAACTCATTGGCCCATGGTAAAAGAGATGGGGGCTCTTCAATGGTCCTTAAGACTTGTCCATTTCGAAAGAGCACAGTTCGCGGCGTTTCTGTAAACAAATAATTCTGAAACGGCTAAGATTCCGGCGCCCCATTTCTCAAAGATGAGGGGAGATGTCTAAACCCATAATGTTTTCCGGCACATCTGTCGTGATGTTCAATGCGGCGGAATCGGCGTTTATAATGATCTTCCGGTGGAGGTTCGATGGACGATAACCGTTCATATTGTGCTCACCGGCTTTTTCAAAGCCGTATCAATTGCTGCCTCCAAATCGCTCTTCAAGTACGGCTTGTGTAAAAAGACATGGGGCTGGCCGGCATAACCTCTGCCCAACGCGTGCGCCTCATCGTGCCCGCTGACCAGGACCACCGGGATCTGCGGCCGGATTTTTCGCAGGGCCGTCAGAGTCTCCCACCCGTTCATTCCGGGCATGGAAAGATCGGTGATCACGCAGCGAATCAGGTCAGTGTTTTCTCGGAGCAACTCTACAGCCTCGGCCCCATTCGAGGCAGCAAGGACTTCATAGCCCAGTCGCTTGAGCATTAATTCGGCCATTTCCCGCACCATGTCCTGGTCCTCCACCAGCAACACCGCGCCGCCTTGCTCCATCTGGTGAATCTCGGTCGCCTTTTCAGGCGTGCGTGGAAGCTCATCGGTGACCAGCGGCAAAAAGACGCGAAAGCTGCTCCCTTGATTCTTCCTGCTCTCCACACCAATCGCGCCACCCCAGGTTTTCACGATTCCCAGGACGACGGCCAGACCCAGCCCACGGCCAGTGAATTTGGTGGTATAAAAGGGATCGAAAATCTTGTCCAGATCCTCTTCCGCCATTCCGCAACCTGTATCCGTCACTTCCAGGCAGGAAAAGAGGTCCTCTGCGGGCTTCCAATCGACGGGCGTCAAGTGGTGTTTGAGGATCTCGGAGGCTGGAATGATTCTTGTCGCCAGGGTGACAGTGCCTGCACTGTGCCCCATGGACTCCCAGCCGTTGATGATCAAGTGGGTCAGGACTTGATGCATCTGCTTGGGATTGGCGCGGACAACCGGACCGGAGGACAAGAGACCGGTCTCAAGGGCAATGCCTTCTGGCATGACATCCCGGAATATCGGCAGATTGCGGCGGCAAACATCCGAAAGATCCAGCGGTTCGCCTTTGTCCGTTGTCTGGCCAAGATAGGTCAGCATCAGCCCGCTGATTTCCGAGGACCGGCGGGCAGCCCGCATTGCTTCGATCAGGCTCTTACGGATTTCGGCATCCCCGGACAAATCCATCAGGGCCAACTCCAGGTTACCTATCACTACGGCGAGATGGTTGTTGAAAAGGTGCGCAATGGCCCCGGCCATACGGCCAAGGCTTTCAGCCTTTTGAACCTGTTGCAGTTGCTGCTCCAGCCGAAGCCGCTCACCTTCTGCCCGCTTTTGCTCGGTTATGTCGCGCACCGTGGCTTGTATAAAGGTCTCCTCGCCGATCTCCATACGGGTGAGCAAGACCGTGGCGGGAAATGACTCGCCTCCCAGACGCCGGTGTGTCCACTCGAAGAAGTGAGATCCATTCGTCATAGCCGTTTGGATTATCTCGGCGGCTTTCTCTGACGAGGGCCGTCCATCGGGCTGGAATTCGGGCGAGAGTTCCCACGGCCCCAGCGCGGCAAAAGCAGCCTCGCTGGGGATCCCGAACATCTCTATTGTGGCCAGATTTCCGGTGGCAAAACACCAGGAAGGCGAAGCCAACGTCATGATCGCGTCACGCGAACTCTCGAACAGGGAACGGTACTTCTCTTCGCTCTCTCGCAGGGCTTTTTCCGCCTGTTTGCGCTCGGTAATATCAGAGATAACACCAATCAACCCGCTGACAGCAGCATGGGCATCAAGCAACGTTGCTTTGTCAAAGATGACTTCTCTGACTTCCCCCAGCTTATTCGGAACCTGCCATTCATACCGTTGTTTACCTGGGTGCTCAAACAACTCCCGATCTTTTTCCTCATATTTGTCTGCAATATCCTTGGGCGCCATGTCATAGACTGTTTTGCCAAGAACTTCCTCCATCGGTCTCCCGATGAACTCAAGAAAGGCCTGATTAAAGCCTGCATAGCGGCCTTTGGCATCTTTATGGAAAATGGGGTTCGGGATGGTGTCAATTAAAGTCTGTAAAAAGTCGACCTGCTCTCGAATCTTTTCCTCGAGCCGCTTGTGTTCGGTTATATCGGTCAGGAGATTTAATGTGGCGGCCCTGCCTTCCCACTCGACCAGGGCGGCTCCGATCTGCACCCACCTGACGCCTCCGTCTTTGCCCACCAGGCGGAACGGGTATCGAGGTGGGAGCGTCTCGCCGCGCAGTCGTCTAAGATGACGGTCCATCACCATACTCCGGTCATCCCTGTGGATGAAATCAGCGAAAGGACGCGACAAAAGTTCGTCCTCTGAATAGCCGAAGACCCTACTCGCCACACAGTTCACGAATTTTAACCTGCCGTCCTGTGCAACGATGATGGCTTCGTTGACGTTTTCCACCACCTGACGGTATCGTTCTTCGCTCTCGCGCAGAGCCTCCTCCGCTTGCTTGCGATCGCTTATATCCTCTACAAATCCTTCCAGATACAAAAGCTTACCCTCTCTGTCACGCACCACCCAGGCATGAAGGTCACCCGTGAAGATGCCCCCGTCCTTTCGCCTGTACAGGTTCTCTGCACGGGTAGGCCCCTTGGCGTCCAAAATCATACGCACGATTTCATTTCGGCGTGCAGGATCGACGTAAAGGTCAACGGCAACATCAGTTACTTGACTCTTCGCCTCCTCCGGGGAATCAAAACCAAACATACGTGCATAAGCCGGATTCACATTGATAAGCTTCCCCTCAGGGGTAGACTGGAAGATGCCCAGCACAGCATCTTCAAATAATCTCCTGTACCTGTCCTCGCTGAGGAGCAAGGACTCCTCGGCTTTTTTGCGCTCAGTGATATCACGAACGAAAGAAAGGAAGCCTTCAGTCTTCTGGTATCTGATGGGTACTGAATGGACCTCGACGCAAATGGCCGTCCCATCGAGTTTCACGTGTTTCTGTTCCATCAGCGGGGCAGGTTTTCCTTCCTCGTTTATGAATCGGATGCGCTCCAGAACTTTTGCATGGTGATCAGGAGGGATTCGTTCCACGATAGCGTGGCCCAATAATTCTTTCTCCGATGCCGCCCCATACAACCGAATAGCTGCATCGTTTACATAAGCATGACGCCCCTCCACCTGTATAAGAATCGCATCAGGCGCACTTGCCACCAGTGTTCGAAACTGTTCTTCACTCTCACGTAGTACTTCCTCTGCCTGTTTCTGAGCGGTGATGTCAATGGAGACTCCGTTCCAAAGGGTGTCGCCGTTAGATAATCGCTGTGGTACTGACTCCACGCGAAACCACCTTAGCTGTCCATTCACATCAATCAAACGATGTTCAAAGGAAAAATCGTTAAGAGTCCGGGCTGAGAAGGATATGGCCTGCTGGATTATCTCTTTATCATCTGGATGAATTGGGTTGAAAAGCAAGGCCGGCTCAGCCATGGCCGCTTCCGCGGAGATGCCTGCATATTGCATAATCCGCTCATTGACGTACGGGAGAGAGAATGAGCCATCTTTGTGCAAGACGAATTGAAATACCATTCCAGGAATACTCTCAGGGAGCATGCGATACTTTTCATCGCTTTCCTGCAATACCTCCTCCACCCGCTTCTGCTCCAATTCAGCAAACTGTTCACGCAATTCATGTAATTCGGTTATGAGTTGCTGTTTAGATTTGCCTTCATCCTGCATATCCGACTCCTCGAAAGATCGATGAACAGGTCCGTACGCATATGGAGCAAAACGCACACTCTTTGATGATCCCACAATGAAAAGCGAGCGAGTGGATCTTTCAGCCATCTATCCCAAGTGGTCCAACACCTGTCTAACCTTTGCGGCAAGCTCATCGCTTCCGAAAGGTTTCTGGATGAAATTTACTCCTTCGTCCAGAATGCCGCGATGTGCTATCAGGTCGGCGGTATAGCCCGACATATAAAGGCGCTTGAGGTTCGGGCGGATGGCGCTGAGCTGTTCGGCCAGCTCTCGGCCGTTCATCCCCGGCATCACCACGTCGGTGATAAGCAGGTGAATATCTCCCGGATGATCTTCGACAACATTAAGGGCGTGTCCCGGCACCGACGATACAAGGACCGTGTAGCCCAGATTTTCGAGAATCATCCTGCTTAGGTTCAGGATCGCTTCATCGTCCTCGACCAGCAAAATGGTTTCCGTGCCTGTGGGCTGGTTGCCGGCTGCCTCCTCAGAGAGGACCCGCGCAGTTTGAGCCTCGAACCGCGGCAGGTAGATCTTAAAGGTGGTCCCTTTCCCCGGCTCGCTGGCGACATAAATAAAGCCTTCGTTTTGTTTGACGATGCCGTAGACGGTGGACAATCCCAGCCCGGTTCCCTTGCCCACTTCCTTGGTGGTGAAAAAAGGCTCGAAGATATTCTCGCAGACCTCCTTACTCATACCCGCTCCGGTGTCGCTCACGGTCAGCAGGACGTATTCTCCTGGAATGAATTCGGGGGTCTCAGCCCTGATGGAATCGTCGATCTCAACGTTTCCGGTCCTCATGGTGATCGCGCCTACTCCGGAAATGGCGTCGCGGGAATTGACCGCAAGATTGGCCAGAATCTGGTCCACCTGGGAGGGATCCATTTTGACCTTCCAGAGATCTAGTTCCGGTATCCATAACAGGTCGATATCCTCGCCGATGAGCCGCCTCAACATCTTGAGCATGCTCGAGATCGTGTCGTTCAAATCCAGTATCTTCGGCACGGCGATCTGTTTACGGGCAAAGGCGAGCAGTTGCCGGGTAAGCTCCGCTGAACGCAGGCCCGCTTTGAGGATCTCCTGGAGGTTGTGCTGGAGTTTGTCAGTGGAAAGGTCCATGCCCAGCGCCATTTCCGCCCGGCCGATGATCACGCCCAGCATGTTGTTGAAATCGTGCGCCACGCCGCCGGCCAGCCGTCCTACTGACTCCATCTTCTGGGCATGGAACAGTTGTTCCTCGAGTTTTTTTCTTTCCTTATCTCCGCGCTTGGATACCGTGATATCGCGAAATGTGACCACGGCCCCCACAACCTCACCCTCTTCAATAATAGGCGCGCTGCTGTACCTGACCGGAAAAACCGTCCCATCCTTTCTCCAGAAAACTTCTTCGGTAACCTGACAGAATTTGCCATACCTGAAAGCTTGAACGATCGGACAATCCTCTTCAGGGTACGCCCCTCCATCTTCTCTGGCGTGATGATAAAGGTCATGACCCTTCCGGCCGATGAGTTCATCGGCCATATACCCCAACATCCCGGTAGCGGCAGGATTGACAAAGGTGTGTCTTCCCTCCCGATCCAATCCCAGAATCCCTTCTCCTGCCGAGTTCAAAATGAGCTCGTTCTTGCGCCTGAGCCGTTCAACTGTTTGGTCTGCCTGTTTGCGTTCAAAGATTTCCCGGTACAATCGTTCATGAGAAGCTTTGAGGGCGGACAACGCCAACTTGAAGCCGCTTAGATCCCTTGCGACGCAAACACTGCCGAGAGTTTTGCTTTGACTGTCTTTGAGCAGGCCAATGGAAATTTCAAATTGGAAAATGCTGCCATCCTTTCTCGGCATTCTCATTTCCCATTTCTTGACCGAGCCTTCCCGGCGCAAGCTCGTGACCATTCTTCCCAGCTCATCCTTATCCGCGTACAGATCATACGCAGACTTTCCCTTCATTTCTTCAAAGGTATAGCCGTAGAGCTTCTCCGCCATTTTGTTCCACTTGATAAACCTTCCATAATTATCCACAATGCCGATGGCGTCAGGCGAATTGTCAAAGATATTCTCGAGGTAGGCATTGGTTTGCCTGCTCTCCTCTTCCATCAGCTTGCGCTCTGTAATGTCGTCGTATACGGCCACTATTTCGCCGGTAGGCAGTTTGTAGACGAAGTTATCGTACCATGACGCTACCCCTTGATGGTGGCGAAGCGATGCTGCATGATGTTCAGGCACACCCGTTCTCCAGACCCGCTCAAACACATCCAGGAGTCCCAATTCCTTGATGCCGGCCCGCACCTCATGGATGCTTTTCCCAATAATGTCCTCTTTGCGGGCGCCGTCTATTCGTTCACCGGCTTTATTGAAATCCTTCAAGATGAAATTCTTCCCGCCGTCTTTTACTTCATAGATAGCCACACCGCTGCTGGTGTTGTCAAAGAGCTCACGGTAACGCGTTTCACTCGCACGCAAGATTTTCGCCGATCTGGATGTCCTGTAATTAATCACCATCGGCACTGCTATAAGGGTGCATATCCACATTGATATAACCACGCCGGCCAACTTGTATAACGGAATTTTTTCTGTTGATGTCATTATTACAGTTGACCATCCTTCAGGATTAATGGCCTTGCGTGAAGCAAGATAATTCCTGCCGTCAAGTTTAATGGTCATATCGTTCACGACTTCCAGAGGCAGGAGAGCATCGAACTCCCTTTGACCAAACTGTCCCGATTCAAGCAGGGCAAGCCTGGTTTCCCTACTTATCGGCCATAGGCTCTTAAAGGTCATCTCTTTCCTGCTGGAAAGAAAGATAACGCCGTTTGGATCGACTAGAAAAAAATAAGGATACCTGCTCAGATCGGCGTCCTTTCCGTCGATATCCTTTTTAATGACGACAACGCCAATAATATGGTGGTTGCTGTCCTTAACAGGATAACTTGCATAGAAACCTCTCTTCAAGGAAGTGACGCCGAGAGCAAAATATCGGCCTGGAGCATCTTCGCTCGCTTGTATGAAGTAGGGCCTAAATTCATAGGATTTGCCGACAAAGCTATCCGGATCATTGCGGTTAGAGGACGCGATAGTCAGTCCATTGCTGTCCATGAGATAACTGACAGAACTACCAATGCCTGAGTTATGTCTGTCTAAAGTCGAGTTTGCATTCGCAATATCCTCATCGCTGCGGGAAATGAAAGCCGGCGCAATAAGGGGAGACCCAGAGAGCACTCTAACCTCTCTTGCAATGTGTTCAAACTCATTGGCAAAATTAGAAGACTGTGTTAATATCGCAAATTCGTTAAATTGGATTATTTCCAGGCGAGCCTTATCACCCAGATATCCCGTCGCAAACCATCCCGCACCGGCGACAATGAATAAGGCAACCAGATAAAATATTGAAACTTTGCAACTTGATAAGAGTTTATTATTAACGGCGATCTTCATCTGCCAACCTCCGCCTGATATTCATCTCAATGCGAATAACGCATCAAACTGACCACCAATGGATCTCGACGGGCATTTTGGATTCGTCCGGCATCTTAAATGACTCCCGGGCGCCTTCAAGGCCATAAAACCTTTCCATACACGAATCGGAAAGGCAAGAGAAAGGTCAACGGCGCTGGTTTTTTAGTTTCAGGACACGCAAACATCTCCGCAGTTGGTGGTCATGCAAACGTTTATTTAAGGCAGCAGCCTCTTTTCAGTGGCCGGAAAATGTCTCACCCGGCAAGTCTGGCTGGAAGGGGTAAAAATATGAGAATTTGTGCCGGCGCCGATCTATTCGGAAGGATCGGATGCGTAAAAGAATCGCCGTGCTATCAGAATTGCCGCCCAAGCCAACGAAATTCCCATCAAGTCCCAAAAAAGGACATCGGTGAGCTTGGGCCCCCTGCCGGGAATGAATGCCTGATGCAGTTCATCTGATGCGCCGAAGAGAACTCCCAGTAAGAATACCCGTGCAGAGAACGCCGCAAGTCCTTTCTCCCTAAGGGCCGGGAGCAAGGCCAGACAGATGAAAGCGCCCAGCACAAAGTATTCGATAGGGTGAAAAATTTTGGTGCTGAAAACAGGTTGTGCATCAGGGTAGGCGCGGTTTGAAAGCGAGAATATGAACAGAGCGTAGATCATGGCAGGAACCCACCATTGCCACTTACCTAATCGGTTTGACTCAGAGACCACCCGGAAAATGGCGCTCACGATCGCCCCGGCGGAAAGGATCATTATGGGAATGACTATGTCCCGCAAATCCAGTTGGAATAACCTGGCAATCCCCAGTGAACCGATCGCCTGTGCAGCAAACAAAAGGCATATCCAGCCCCAGGAGGTGTTTCTCCTGATTTCCATCCCTCACAAATCCTTCCTATTGGGTTCTCAGTAATAATAGAGACTTATGAAACGCGCCAAGTTTAAGAACCGGCCCCTCTGAACGGCCGCCCTTAAGAGCCATTGCGATGATTGTCCATATTTACCTGAGCCGGCTATTATCAGAACAAAGATAATGAAAACTTTCAACTACGTTCAAACATCAGCCTCCCGGCCGTTTCCAAATGACCGCCGCACCGTTTGCGGCCAAACAGTTATTGTAAAGTTGCAGTTATTGTTGACACAATGCGCTTGAGGCGCGATGAACATGCTCGTGCGAACTCCCGAGGACGAAATGGCGTCTTTCCCTGATCCTGTTTTTTGTGTATCGATCTTTCGACATTTCCGATAGGATGCTCTTTTACGTTGCGTCAAAATTCATCTATACGGGTAGGGAGTGCGCCATCATGAAATTGTTCCTTCTGTTTTTATTGTTCTCCGCCGTTTTGCTCCAACCTGCTCTTGCTCTTGACCCTGGCGCTGCAGAGGGTTCCCTCCAGGTAAACGAGGAAACCATCTCGCTCAGCCGGGCATACTCGCATCTGCACGATAACTCAGAGGGACTGCTTCATAGTCCAAAGGAATTGCGCATTCTGCTCGTCGACCGGGAGGTTTCCCAGGAAGCGCTGGAAGGCATAGCCTTTCTGCCTGTAGAAGAGATGGCGAAGGAGGGCCGGATACGAGGTTTAATGCTGCAGTTGGACCCGGGCAAGCAAAACCATGTTCTGCTCACCTTGCTTTACCCACCGGCGAGTCCGGAGCAAAGCCTCACGACCCAGACGATTGAGTCGACCCCTGAGAAGGTCCTGAAGGAATTGAAGATTACAGGTGAGCGCATCAGCGGAGAAATCGCCCACCACGATGTTGGCAAACCCCAGTTCGAGGATATGCCGAAGATCTCTTATACGGTCCGGTTCAGTGCCCCGCTGTTCCATGAGCCCCCGGTTACTGCCGACCTCAAGGGTAAGGCGGCGCAAGATAGTCCTCAGGCGCTGGTAATACGTGAAAAGGCCCGCGCCCTAGCCCAAGGTGATTTCGACGCTTTAAAGCGGGTTTCCACTCAACATGCGAACCGCCAAAACCAACCCTTCCTCGCGTCGATGGATAAGTCCGCCGCAAAGGAGATAGCCTCCGACATGGAGAAGTCGATCAGCCGGATACAACGTGTGGTGGTGCGCAACGATCGCGCCGTGGCGATCTTCCCGGAAAATGAATGGGTCAGTTTCGTACGGGAAGACGGGAAGTGGAAGTCGGATGATTGAACCTGGGGCTTAATACCCATATATCAATCAGGTAATATCAGCCGGGAAAAGACTCTCCGCGCACGGTTTGCTCGGCGCCCGCGCAATTGTCGGAGTGAGGTTGACAAAGGTGGCTGCGATGGTAAATCTACATCCATGAAAGATTATCGATAAAGAATTCCTATTAAGATTGACGATGCACGGGAGAGTAACGTGAGCACTCGGAAGGCCGCCAAAAAGCGTGGGCTCGATCCAAAACCGAAGAAGGATTTCAACTCGGAAATCCGCACGCAGGACAAGGAGCAGCTCCAAGGCGTCCGCTCCGGGGGCTGTCTCCAGTGCGGGGGTTGTCAGAGCACGGGGCATTGCCTGCTCGAATAGTAAAGGAGGCGTCCTTCTGTATCGGTATGAGCACGAGCCTCCAGTTCTCATTCAGCCTTTGGGGTCACGCTGTTGCATGCTTCCGAGGCGAGCCCGGTCCCAACGGAATTGCCGGCTGTTACTGTGAAAGTATAGGTTCTTCCATTGCTCAGCCCTTTCACGGTTATTGGGCTTTGCTTGCCCGAAGCCTTGATGTTCCCTATAGTGGCGGAACGGGTTCACCGTTCTTAGTTGATGACCTGATTTCCGTATCGTGTAGAATTCAAGTAAAGAGCCGGGCCTTGAGTCATTTCTTACCACAGATCGACGAAGCGACAGCTTTGGCGAAACCGTTTTCAAGATCTTTGATCTGAGTGCTTCCATGGTAGTATCTACCCCAGTCGAAAGTCTTGGTGACCTCGGCTGCCGCAATCTTTTCTCCTGTATTGTAATCGCTCAGTACAACTGCGGCGTCAATATGTATTTGAGCGAGGCCGACCAGCATTGCCCGCGCATAGACACTTCCTTCATCATATTTGGTGATGTTCACTCCAGCTTTGAGCGCGTTGGCGCCAGGGGTGGCCGGATTTATTGACTTAAAGCGGTTTGGATATTCGGTTACGATGTTTTCCACTATCAAATTACGGATTCTATCGATATCAGGCTGTGAAAGAGCGACCCCCTTGGCGCATGACACCTCCACAGCCACATCGGAATATTTTGTCAACAGAGCATCGTTAGACGGCATGGATGTCATTTGATAGGAGCCTTTAGTCGTTGTGCATCCGGTTGACACAACGGACAAGAGCGCCGCCATCAATAAAAATCGGGCCGTGTTTAGGCTGGAGCGCATTTACTCCTCCCTGGTTGGACTTAAATTTGTATTTTAACTTTTCGCTATCTTTTGAAGCAAATTGCCTGATGACGAGGCTTAACGTTGAAAACCCCCGTCTAAAGCTGCTTGAGGACAGGCAGGTTGAACTCGGGCGGAGGCCGGTTAGGATCTCCTATTCTTTATTGCTGGAGCGCATTTAGAATCTCCGGCCCCGTGGCGTACCTGTCGCACAGCTTCCTGAACTCGTCTCTATCCAGGATTTTTCTTACATAAATCTCAGCAAAAACAGGGCGCCAGAGGGGGCATACTCGAGAGTTGTAGTGTACGTCGAGTCTTGATTGATCCACCTTTTGCCCTTTGCTGTCCAAGACCGTAATTTGCGGAGTCGAACTGAACCCCACTTTAAGAGACTCCTCTTCGTACCCTAAGACTACCCACACTTTTGTCATTTTTCTCTGGAGATCATAAAAGACAGGGACCATCATCCTGTTATCACGTGAAACATCCGGGTCGCTGGAAAGATGATTCATCCATCGGCCGGCGAATTCGATGTCCTTCTCATTTCCGTTGCCCGATCCGTCCCTGTCTGTTATCCGTAAAGAGCAGCCGGTTTCATTCGCAACGATTAAAGCCGCCCCGAAAAAAAGCGCCTCCATTTCCTTCAGTTCCAGGGAGAGGTCCTTCTCGACAGGTCCCGAGGCCGTCAAACGGTGTATCTTCGCAAGATTGTTTTTCCCCAGCATATCCGTCAATACACCATGGACGAAATTGTAAGAGCGGGCCCTTCTCAAGTAGTAAGTCGCCAGCGGCTCTAAAGTAAGGTCCGGGGAAATATCTATTCGTATTCTATCTTCGGCCCGCATTGGCCTGCCGGCGCCGGCTCTGGGAATTTCCAGTTGCTTGATGTGGGTTTCTCTTGTAAGGGCCAGAAGAGATTTAAACAACTCTTCCAACTCTTTCCTGTAACTTTCGGTAAATTCAAGTTTTTTACCCTCAGGGGATTTCTCCGGAAGTACAAGGCTTTCCAGGGAATACGTCTGGTAGTCATACCAGCCTGAGTTTTCCCTGGGGGCCAGATTGATGTTGCCGGCCTTAATTTCCTCGATCAGCTTTTCAGCAAGATTGAAATTGCCAGGGATGGGTTTTTCGCCGTAGAGTTTCTTCACAAGGTCTGTTTCATAAGATCTTGATGGTGGAAATAATGCGACCGGGACTTTTGGTTTCTCAGTCCCACAAGCAGTAAGGGGGTCCTCGATACAACGCCTCAGATCCGTAACATCCGACGGGAACGGGTTGGTTATTCTTTGGATAAACTCCAGGTACTTGAAATAGAAATCTTTTGTCTTCCCGGCTTTCTCTCTCATAGCCTGCACAAGTGCGGCGCTGTTCTCAAGTTTGGTTTGCAGGAGGCGGTCCTGCTGGAATATCCTGCCCAGTTCCTCGTTCCATGTGTAAAAGCCTATCGGTTTTGAGTTAAGAGGGTCTTGTAGAAAATCCTTCTTTATTCTTTGGCTCAATTCTGCAATCTTTTCATCCTCGCTTAAGTCCTGCCCTCCCAGCGAGGATGCCGCAGCAACGAAAGCCATCAACCTTTCTTTTTCTTGCTGAGGCGTCAATGGATCACCCAGGTCCTTAAGGCCGCCGAAAAGAGCCGCCAGGAACATTTTTTTCCCAAAAACGCCCGGCAACCCTTCCTCCACGGCCATCTCAGCGGCCGCATAAAGTCCGTTGTCAAACTGTTTGGCCTTGGCCGACAAAATTGATGCGGAAACAAAGTCAACACGCCCCGCATGCGAAGCGCCTCCCTGGTTCTCAGATATAAGACCTTCCGGGGTTGGATAGAGCCTGCCGTCGCCACCGCCGCCGCGACCGCTTCCGGGGACCGCCAGGGTTAGGATCTGCTCGGACAGGTCAACCTTTATCGTGTAGCCCTCAGATTTTCTTTCACTTACCAGAGACTGATATTCTGTTGAGCCCGATGGTTTATCACGGCCTTCATCGCCTCCCTTGCAGGAAGCTGGATTAGAACTTCCAAACACCATGAAAAGCACGATGAATAAAGATGCTATGTTCGCCAACATAAAATCCTCCTCAGGAAGCCTTCAGGGCCAGAGGACTTTCACATATACGAATTAAAAACACAAGACAAAGGTCAATAGGACCGATTTTGGCAGTTCCTGGGCGCGCCTCTATCCCGCATTCACTAGCCTGGATTTCCACGG